>JACPQP010000168.1 GCA_016190465.1 Chloroflexota bacterium | reverse complement strand
GTATGGGGGGTGAGGTCCGTCGCCCTGTCGCCCGAACCCACCCCGCTCTCCGCGTCGGACCCGGTCAGGAACGGCGGTCAGGGGGTGAGGTCCGTCGCCCCACTATCGCTGGTAGCCCAGCTCTTCGCGCACTTGCAGGTAGCGGATCAGGTTGCTGCGGCTGACCAGCCCGACCAGACGCCGCCCCTCGTCGACGACCGGAAGCTGATTGAGGTCACGCTGTCCCATCATCCGTAGCGCGTCCGCCAGATCCTCGCCCGGGTGGGCGACCGCCAGCTCGTCAATTCCCCGCATCACCTCGTGGACCAGCACGTTGTCCCACTGCTCGCGCGGGACGTGCCGGATGTCGGCCAGCGTCACCATCCCGATCAACTGATCGCCCACGACAACCGGAAGCGCGCGGATGTTGCGTTGCAGGACGTAGCTGTCGACGAGGTGCTGGATGGTAACGTCCGGATGCACTGCCACCGGCGACGGGTTCATCACGCGGTCGACCGGGATGCCCCGCAGCATCTCCTGGACCGTGACCTGGCGAGCGCTCGCCTCGGCAGCCGAGGCGAGGAACCACCCGATGAAGATGAGCCAGATGCCCTGTAAGAACGAGCCGGTGAACACGATGTAGAGTCCGCCGAACATGAAGAGGTAGGCGATGCCCTGACCGACGGTCGCGGCGAGCTGCGTCGCCTGGCGCAGATTGCCGGTGAGCCACCAGAGGAACGAGCGCAGCACCCGCCCACCGTCGAGCGGGAAGCCGGGGATCAGGTTGAATACGGCGAGCAGGAAGTTGACCGCGGCCAGGTAGCTGAACATCGCGTGCAGGTAAGGGCTCCCAGGCCCCAGGAGGAAGAGCAACCCGCCAAAGACCAGCCCCGCGACCACGCTGGTGAGCGGTCCGACGATCGTCACGAGTAGCTCGTCCAGCGGCTCGTCGGGCTCGCGCTCGATGTTGGAGACGCCACCGAAGAGGAAGAGCGTGATGCTGCGAACCGGCATGCCCCGGGCGATGGCGACGAACGAGTGGGCCAGCTCGTGAGCCAGCACCGAGACGAAGAGCAGCAGCGAGGCAAGGGCCCCGATCAGCCAGTACGTCTCGACACTCCACCCCGGGTAGGTCTCCGGAAACACGTGGGCGGCGAGCGACCACGTGACCAGGCCAAAGATAATGATCCAACTGTAGTTGACGCCGATCTCGATGCCCCCGAGCCGGCCCAGGCGCAGCGAACTCTCCATCGCCTATCCCTCGTCTCCGGTCAGCTGCCCGGTCGAATGGTCCTCGGGGCGGACCAACAGGACGGGTCGGCGCGCGTGGCGCACGACCTCCTCGGCCACGCTCCCGAAGAGGAGGCGGCTCAGGCCACCTCGACCGTGGGTCGAGAGTGCAAGCAATCCCGCGTCGATCTCCCGGGCCACTCGCAGGATCTCGGCGGCGGGATCACCCTCGCCGACAAGCGTCTGCACAGCCAGTTCGCTCGTCCGCAAGCGCGCCGCCACCGTCTCCAGATACCGGATTGCGCTCTCTCGTTCCTCTTGTGACGCCTCTTCCGCACCCACCTGGTAGACACCGGTCGGCGCCGCGATCGGCGGGACGACCAGCACCAGCGGGACAACCTGGAGCAGCGTGATCTCGGAGGAAAAGCGCTCGGCGATCGGGGTTACGTACGGGAGGATCTGCTCGGACAACGGTGAACCGTCGAGCGCGACGATGATTCGCTCATACACTGCCGCCCCTCCACCCCACGTGAGAGCGTGTGTGAGAACCCCTCACCCCCTGCCCCCTCTCCCACAGGGGGAGAGGGGGAGACGCGAACCCCTCACCCCCTGCCCCCTCTCCCACAGGGGGAGAGGGGGAGACGCGAACCCCTCACCCCCTGCGCCATATCCTGCGGGGCAGAGGGCGAACACAGGGTTCGCTCCGACCGCCGCCCGCCGCTCGGAGCGAACCCTGTGTTCGCCCCGGGGCCTCAGGCTCCTCCCCCTTGAGATAGGGGAGGGGTTGTGGTAGGGGTAGGACCTTGCACCACGAGCGCAAGTTGTGTGCCATTGGGCCTGCCGTCGTGTCCTTTCCCCCTCTCCGTCTGTGGGACCCGGCTCAGGAACGACAGGCCCGGCTCAGAGTAGGTATCAGGAAGTTTTTGATGGTTTTGTGGACACCCCAAACCCCGCCAGGACGGGCTCTGCCCTTCCTGGACCTTCCCGGGACGCAGGTGAACTTTCCGAGACCAGCTCAGTCAGCCAGCACCCGGTGGTCGTGGGCAAAGGCGATGCGCTCGGGGAGCTCGTCGGGGCCAAACCAGCCGATTTCGCCGACCTCGCCGTCGGGGCGAGCCGTGCCGCCGACAACCTCGGCGAGGTAGTAGACGTTCAGCGTCGCCTCGCCGGTCGTCTCGTAGACGTCCACATCGAGGCCGTGGAG
>JACPQP010000167.1 GCA_016190465.1 Chloroflexota bacterium | reverse complement strand
CGTGCGTGAGCCAGTCGTCGACCTTGCGCTGGACGGACTGCGGCGAGTCCCCCGGCGAGACGATCTCGACGGCCAGATCGGGGGCCCCGGAGTACGCACCATCGATCGCTTCTTTCGACGGCACTCGCTCCCGCCGGATGAAGGCAACATCGGCGGCTCGTGCCAACCGGCCCGCCGGGTCCAGCCGGAACAGCACTTCGCCAGCGACCACCAGGCCAAGCCGGTGCCTTCGCGCCCAACTGTGGAGCAAGGACCCGACTTCCATCTCTATCCCCCCGTGCCCAACTCCCGTCGGCGCCATCTCTACTAGCTCCCCATCCACCAGTTCGTAGCGTTTGCCCTCGCTGGCCAGACGGAGCACGTCATCGACCGTCGGTGGGGCTGCTCGCCTCCGCTTCACTGGCGCTGCCATCTCGCATGCTCCTCACTTTCCACACTGCGTACCGTTGCGGTCGATCCGATCCACCCGCGCGAAGACTTCCCCTCATACCTCCCCACGCCCGCAGTTGGGGACTTGACTACCTCGCATCTTGGATCTCACGCGGTTCTGGCGGGAATAGCTCGCCGACCTTGACCCGGAATCCCGGGAGGACCGGATCCAGGTTCAGCTCGTCGTCGCCGTGCAGCGTCACGATGCTGTCCGGGTGATGAAGGACCACGCTGCGGGAGTCCGGGTAGACGACGAGCACGGCAGAAGCGCCCTGCGAGAGCCAGTCGTGGACCTTCCGCTGGACGGACTGCGGCGAGTCCCCCGGCGAGACGATTTCGACGGCGAGATCGGGGGCGCCGGGAAAACCACCCGTGATCGCCTTCGAAGGCAATCGCTCCCGCCGGATGAAGGCAACGTCCGCTGCCCGCGCCAACCGGCCGGCCGGATCCAACTGGAACAGCACCTCGCCCACGCCGACATCGCCGAGCTGGTGTTCGTCGACGTAATCACCCAGCGCCCGCCCGATGCGCCGCTCGATCTGCCCGTGCTCCCATCCTGTCGGCGCCATTTCAACCAACTCTCCATCGACGAGTTCGTAGCGTTGTCCCTTGCTCGCCAGGCGGAACACGTCGTCGACGGTCGGTGGTGTTGCTCGTACCCGTCTCGCTGGCGCTGCCATTGGTCACTCCCTCGCTCTTCAACTGAGGAGAGAGGGGGGAGGAGAGTCTCTCGTCGCTCCTCTCTCGTCGCTCCTCTCTCGTCGCCTATGGCGCTTCGTTCGCACCTTCTATCTCGCCCAGCTCCGGCGGAAACAGCTCGCTCACTTTGACCCGGAACCCCGGCAGGACCGGATCCAGGCTCAGTTCGTCGTCGCCGCGCAGCGTCACCGAACTGTCCGGACGATGGAGCACCACGCTGCGGGTGTCCGGGTGGACGACGAGCACGGCAGAAGCGCCGTGCGAGAGCCAGTCGTCGACCTTGCGCTGGACGGACTGCGGCGAGTCCCCCGGCGAGACGATCTCGACGGCCAGATCGGGGGCGCCGGGAAAGGCCCCCTTGATCGCCTTCGAAGGCAACCGCTCGCGCTGAATGAAGGCAATATCGGCTGCTCGTGCCAATCGGCCCGCCGGGTCAAGCCGAAACAGCGCCTCACCGGCGAACACTTTGCCGAGCCGGTGTTGTCGGACGTAGTCGCGTAGCAGGGCCCCGATTTCCAGCTCGATCTCCGCGTGCTCCAGCCCTGTTGGCGCCATCTCCACTAGCTCCCCATCCACCAGCTCGTAGCGCTGACCCTTGCTTGCCAGACGGAGCACATCCTCAACGGTCGGTGGTGCCTGCCACACCTGCTTCGGCTGTGTTGCCATCACTCGGTCCTTTCCTCTCATCCCTGCTGCGACGCTGCCCGTGGCATCGCATCCATCACTACCGGCACTTCGCCTCCCCCGAGGGACGCAGCGCCGGCGGCCTCACCTACATAACGACCATCCCCTTGACGAACCCGTCGCGTGGCGCGAGCGCGGCCTCGAAGGCCGGGCCGATCTCCGAGAGCGGGTAGCGGTGCGTCACGAGGCGCCCGGCCGGAATGACGCCCGTCTCCACGGCCCAGAGCGCCCGGCGGAGGTCCTCCATTTGATCCGCGCTGTACGATGGGTGCGTCACGTGTAGGATGAGCCCCTTCACGGCGAAATCGGTGAGATCCACCATCTGCGGCCGGTTGTGGAAGCCGACCATCACCAGCTTCGGCCGGGTCTGTCGGAGCACGTTGCAGGCCAGCTCCAGCGCCGCGGCGTTGCCCGCCGCCTCGATCGCCACGTCGGCCATTCGCCCGCCGGTCAGCTCACGCACGGCCACCTCAACGGCCAGCCGACCGCCACGCGCGTCGACCACCGCGGTCGCGCCGAACGCGCGGGCCAGTTCGAGCCGCGTGGGGTCGACGTCGATGCCGATGAGCTGCCGAGCACCTCCGCCTCGCAGGCAGGAGAGCACAAGCAGCCCCATGTAGCCGCAGCCGACCAGCACGACATAATCGCCGAACTCACAGGCAGCACCCCGCGCCGCCGTAACGACACACTTGATCGGCTCCAATAGCGCCTGCTCATCGGGGAGCGTGGCCGGTACGGGGATGATCCGGGTCGACTCTGCCAGCGTGTGGGTCCCGAACGCCTGAGAAAAAAGGCCACTCACCCGATTTCCTACCGCGAACCCGTCCACGCCTGGCCCCACCTCGACGATCTCGCCAGCCGCCTCGTGGCCCAGGAGCAGTGGCGGCCGGCCGCTGGCTGGACCCTCCAGGTACGACTTCATCTCGCTGTGGCAGATACCGCAGGCGGAGACTCGGATGAGCACCTGGCCCAAGCCAGGTGTCAGATCGCGCTCGATCAGCTCGAACGTACGCGGCGCGACGACCGCGGCGCTGGTGGCTCGCATAGGAACCTCCTGAGACCCTTTTCGACAGCGTAGCACACCAGTCGGCCGCGTTCAACGGAAGCATTACGCTGATGATTGAAGAGGGAGAGGTGATTGCTCCGGTGCCACGAAGGGAGAGGGATGGAGAACCGATGATAAGCAGGCGTGCAAGCACGCATGAACGTTGACAGGGACCATTGCGTTGTGCTAAATTATATTGTCCCTGCCTATTTTCCAGCGTCCGCGCTACCTGGTGCTGAGGAGTGTGCAAGTATGGCCGTAAGCCCGGTCCCACAGACTCGTGATGGGGCTCTGTCCCCCACCGTCGTCCGCAAGTCTTATGCCCGGCTGCACGAGGTCCTGGCGATGCCGAATCTGATCCGTGTGCAGTTGGACTCCTTTCAGTGGTTTCTGGACGAAGGGCTGCGCGAGCTGCTCGCCGAGATCTCACCGATTGCTGATTTTACTGGGAAGAACCTGGAACTGCAACTGCTTGATTATACCATCGGGGAGCCCAAATACGAGGAGGCGGCGTGCCGCGAGCGCGATATGACGTTTGCCGCACCGCTCCGGGTGCGTACTCGTCTCCTGAACAAAGGGACGGGGGAGATCAAAGAACAAGAGATCTTTATGGGCGATTTCCCCATGATGACCGCGAACGGCACGTTCGTCATCAATGGGGCCGAGCGTGTCGTCGTCAGTCAGCTCGTCCGATCGCCGGGCGTTTACTTTACCCTCGAGTCCGACCCCACCACGGGCCGCCAGCTCTGCCATGCCAAGCTCATCCCCAACCGTGGCGCCTGGCTGGAGTTCGAGACCAGCAACAAGGACGTGGTCTCGGTCAAGGTCGATCGGAAGCGGAAGATCCCGGTGACCACCCTGCTCCGGGCGGTCGGCTACGGCTCTGACGAGGCGATTCGTGCCCTGTTCGAAGGCGCCGACACGGGGGAGCGGCGGTTCATCCACGATACGCTGGCCAAAGACCCGAGCAAGTCGACCGAGGACGCGCTCCTGGAGTTCTACCGCCGTCTGCGGCCGGGCGATCCGCCGACGGTCGACAACGCGCGCAACCTGCTGAACTCGCTCTTCTTCAACTTCCGACGCTACGACCTGGGGAAGGTCGGCCGCTACAAGGTGAACAAGCGCCTGGATCTCAGCGTGCCGCTGACTCAGCGCATTCTGACGAAGGAAGATCTCGTCAAGATCGTCGAGCGGATGATCCTGCTCAACAATGGTCGTGGCCAGCCCGACGACATCGATCACCTTGGCAACCGGCGTGTCCGAGCGGTCGGCGAGCTGATTCAGAGCGCGTTCCGGGTGGGCTTGCTGCGGATGGAGCGGGTCGTCAAGGAGCGTATGAGCATCCAGGAGCCTGAGACGGCCACACCCGCGGCTCTCATCAACATCCGGCCGATCGTCGCCGCGATGAAGGAGTTCTTTGGCGGGAGCCCGCTCTCCCAGTTCATGGATCAGCCGAACCCGCTGGCTGAGCTGACTCACAAGCGGCGCCTCTCGGCCCTCGGGCCGGGTGGCCTCAACCGCGAGCGGGCCGGAATGGATGTTCGCGACGTCCACCACAGCCATTACGGCCGCATCTGCCCGATCGAGACCCCCGAGGGCCCGAACATCGGCTTGATCGGCAGCCTGGCGACGTTTGCCCGCATCAACGAGTACGGCTTCATCGAGACGCCCTACCGCCGGGTCTACAGCAGCGTCGAGAATCGCCCGGAGTTGCTGGTCGGCCGGACCACGCGGCAGCGCGTCCTCGATCCGAACACTGGTCAGCCTGTCGTCGAAGCGGGCACTGCGATCACGGAGAAGCTGGCCAAGCGGATTGCGGCATTGCCGATTGTCGCGGTGCCGATCAGGCCCCACGCGTCCGAGGAGATCGTCTATCTGTCTGCGGACGAAGAGGAGCGCTATCTGATCGCTCAGGCGAACTCGCGGCTCACCGCCAACGACGAGTTCGCCGATGAGCGGATCGAGGTTCGCCGCGGTGAGCACTTCTCGATCGAGCCACCGGAGAAGGTCCAGTTCATGGACGTGTCGCCGCGGCAGATCGTCAGCCCGGCCACGTCACTCATCCCGTTCCTGGAGCACGACGACGCGAACCGCGCGCTGATGGGCTCGAACATGCAGCGCCAGGCGGTGCCGCTGGTCCGCCCCGAGGCGCCGGTTGTCGGCACGGGCATGGAGTGGCAGACGGCCCGCGACAGCGGCCAGGTGATTCTGGCGGAGCGTGACGGCGAGGTCATCCGCGCCAATGCGCGGGAGATCATCGTCCGTTATGCCGATTCGCGTGGTGGCGGCGAGACCACCTACAAGCTGCGCAAGTTCGTTCGTTCGAACCAGGGCACCTGCATCAATCAACGCCCAATCGTCGACGTCGGGATGAAGGTACGGGCTGGACAGCCACTGGCCGATAGTCTGTCAACCGACAGCGGCGAGCTCGCGTTGGGCCAGAACGTCCTGGTCGCGTTCATGTCCTGGGAGGGCTACAATTTCGAGGACGCGATCATCATCTCGGAGACGCTCGTCCGCGAAGACAAGTTCACCTCGATCCACATCGAGAAGCACGAGACCGAAGCCCGGGACACGAAGCTGGGCCCGGAGGAGATCACCCGCGATATTCCGAACGTCGGCGACGAGGCGCTGGGCGATCTGGATGAACGGGGCATCATCCGTGTCGGCGCCGAGGTGGGCCCCAACGACATTCTCGTCGGCAAGATCACCCCCAAGGGCGAGACCGAGTTGACGGCCGAGGAACGGTTGCTCCGCGCGATCTTTGGGGAGAAGGCGCGCGAGGTAAAGGATACCAGCCTGCGCGTGCCGCACGGCGAGCACGGCAAGGTCGTCGACGTCCGGGTTTTCTCCCGTGAGAACCACGACGAGCTACCCGCCGGCGTCAACCAGCTTGTCCGTGTCTCGATCGCCCAGAAGCGCAAGATCTCCGAGGGCGACAAGGTGGCCGGCCGTCACGGCAACAAGGGGGTCATCGCCCGCATCTTACCGGTCGAGGACATGCCATTCCTGCCGGATGGCACGACCGTAGACATCGTCCTCAACCCGATCGGCGTGCCATCCCGGATGAATGTGGGACAGATCCTGGAGACCCACCTGGGCTGGGCGGCGTCGGCTCTGGGCGTGAAGGTTGCGTCGCCCGTCTTTGACGGTGCTCGCGAAGACCAGATCCAGGGCGAGCTCGAGCGGGCTGGCCTGCCGGCGAGCGGAAAGATCGTTCTCCGCGATGGCCGAACCGGCCAGCCGTTCGATCAGCCGGTCACCGTCGGCACGATCTATATGATGAAGCTGATCCACCTGGTCGAGGACAAGATTCACGCCCGGTCGACTGGTCCGTACAGCCTGATCACCCAGCAGCCGCTCGGTGGAAAGGCTCAGTTCGGCGGTCAGCGATTCGGCGAGATGGAGGTCTGGGCGCTCGAAGCCTACGGTGCGGCGCACATCCTACAGGAGATGCTGACGGTCAAATCGGACGACGTCGTCGGTCGCGTCAAGACGTACGAAGCGATCGTCAAGGGCGACGAGATCGTCGAAGCCGGCG
>JACPQP010000169.1 GCA_016190465.1 Chloroflexota bacterium | reverse complement strand
CTGGTGCACCGTGGCGGGGATTCCTCGCCCCTGCGGGGCTCGGAATGAATTGGGTCTCGGAAAGTTCACCTGCGTCCCGGGAAGGTCCAGGAAGGGCGGAGCCCGTCCTGGCGGGGTTTGGGGTGTCCCCAAAACCATCAAAAACTTTCTGATACCTACTGACCCGTGCGGCTGGAGGATTACGGCCCGATGTAGGGGTGTTTCTCCGCCACCTCTTCGTTCAGCTCCACCCCCAGGCCCGGCTTGGTCGGCGGGATGATGTAGCCCTTCTCCCACTGGATCGGCTCCTTCAGGATCTCGGCGTGGAACCCGCCCCACGTCTCGATGCCTTCCTGGATCAGGAAGTTGGGGCTGCACGCGTCGATCTGGATGTTCGCCGCCCCTTCGATCGGACCCGTGTACAGGTGGGGCGCGATCTGGGCGTAGTGCGCCTCGGCCATCCCGGCGATCTTCTTCGCCTCCAGGATCCCGCCCACCCGTCCCAGGGCCATCTGGAGGATCGACGCGGCCTGCTTTTCGAGCAGTTCGCGGAACTCGTACTTCGTCGCCAACCGCTCGCCCGTGGCGATGGGGATGCGGGTAGAGTGGGCCACCCGAGCCATCTCGTCGCGGTTTTCCGGTGGCACCGGCTCCTCGAACCAGAGCGGGTCGTACGGCTCCAGACGCCTGGCCAGGCGGATGGCGCTCGACGTGGTCATCTGGCCATGAGTCCCGACCAGGATGTCCGCCCGGTCGCCAACGGCCTCGCGCACGAGCCGAACCACGTTCTCGGCGTTGTGAAGGGTCTCGAGGGAGAGCTGCTTGGCGGCGAGGACTTGCGGCCCAACCGGATCAAGCTTCACGGCGGTGAAGCCCTGCTCGACGTAGTCGATTGCCCGGCTGGCCGCCCGCTCCGGATCAGTGTGTACGCTGGGTTCCCTGGGATCGCGCGGGTAGAGATAAGTGTAGGCCCGAAGCCGGTCGTGGTACTGCCCGCCCAGCAGATTGTAGATCGGTTGATTCAGCGCCTTGCCGACGATGTCCCAGCAGGCCATCTCGAAGGCGCTGATCACCCCCATCATCGTCAGGTCGGGATGCTGGGTATAGCCACTCGAGTACAGCCTGCGCCAGAGGCTTTCGGTCTGGAATGGGTCCGATCCGACGACGAGCCGCTGCCCCACGTCCTCGACCAGGCGCACCACCGTGCGGGGGTCGAACGGCACCGCATAGGCCTCGCCGTACCCGGCGAGGCCGTCGTCGGTCAGCAGCTTCAGGAACACCCAGTTGCGCCCTCCGCGATGAGGAGGGGGATTGCCCACGACGAAGGTCTTCACGTGCTGGATGCGCATGTTACTCCTCCTTGCCGACACTGGGACCCTCTCCCCCGTCCCCTCCTCCAGCCGCGGGGGAGGGGCGGGCCGAAATGGCGAGCCACCTGACGGAGCGAGCCGGACTCCTCGCCAGCCGGATGATACGCCGGCCGGAGTCGCCCGTCAACGGGCGGCTCGGGCGCGAGGAAGAGGGGGGATAGCAGAGGAATTGCTCGAACGGCTGCGCCGGGTGGCGGCGGAACGAGGCATCTCGTTGGCGGCGGTGATTCGCGAGGCGCTGGAAGAGAAGGCGAAAAGCCATCGCCCACGACCCCGAAGTATCGGGATCGCCGCCTCGGGCTATGCGGACACCGCCCGCCGGACGGCCGAGGAGCGTATCGTGCCGCGGCCGTGGCGCTGATCCTGGACGTGGATTCCCTCAGGCTCCTGCCGGAGTAGCCGGCAGAGGCTCGGCCTCGCCAGCCTGTTGGCGGCGCGTCAGGGGTGGATCACGATGGGCGTGCCGAGGCTGGCCCAGTTCCAGAGGAACGAGGAGTCCGCCAGGCGCAGGCCGAGGCAGCCGTGGCTGCGCGGGACCCCGAAGGCCCAGTCGGGCAGCCAGTAGTTGTAGTGCAGGGCGGTGCCATCCCAGGTGAAGTACTGCGTGTGGAGGACGCCCGTCAACCGGTAGTCGGTCTGCCGTCGCTGAACCTCGTTCAGGTCGAGCGCCAGGAGCGTCGAGCCGTCCATCGTCTCGTCCTCGACTCGGCGAAGGATACGAAACGTTCCCGTCGGCGTCCTCCAGGTGGGTCGCCCGCTGGACGTGATCGCGATCCGAACCGGTTGGCGCCCCTCGTAGGCCGTGACGATCTGGCGGGTCAGGTTGACGTCGATCCATCTCCCCGCGGCCTCTTCGGACGGGGCCAAAGAGGGTGTGGGCCGAGGCGGAGGCTCGTCGGGCACCGCGATCTGGATGGCCGCCGAGTAGCCAAAGAGATTCGGGCCGAGCCGGGCCCAGGTAGTGATGTCTGGCGAGAGCTCCTCGCCTTCCACCCAGTCGTCGACCGTGACCGGAGTACCGTGCGGTAGCTCGGCAATGATCGGCACCTTCCGATGGGGCGCTGACCGAATGACCAGCGTCTCCGCCCGAACGGTCCCCTGCCAGAGATGGGGCGCCGGCTGCAATAGCCCCCCCAGGGCGTTCCCCCCCCCACCCGGCGGGGGGCCGCTCGGTCCAACCGCTTCGGCGTCGACGTAGGCGTAGTTGTCGGTCCACGGGACGTACACGTAGAGCCGGGGGCCCTCTTGGGCGCGCGCGACCTGGAGATAGCTCCATTGGGGAATCGGCCCGTAGCTCTGCGCCCGCCCGTCCGGTCCGGACCACAGGTCGGTGACTCGATGGTTCTGGACCCAGAACGGCGCGAAGTGGAGGGGCCCGGCAGATGCCGACTGCACCGGCGCCAGCGCCGTTCCCAGCGCCATTCCCACCGCCGTGGCCGCAAGACTCCGCAGAATACGACGCCGTTGGATCACCTCGCGATGATCGTGGCTCTCTCGGCATCGTCCCGGTTCGGCTGAGCCCGTTCGCACATCCACTACCCCCACCGAACACTCACGATGGCGTGCCACGAAGGTTCGCCATCGCGGCCGCATGATCCTGGTTGCCGGCGAGCGTAAGAGGCAGGATTCAGACCAGATATTGCCGTGGAGAGCATTCAGCGATCAGAAATCAGCTTCCGGTCGCACACTGCGGTGTGGCATTCCATTTGCCGTGTCTCTCACGTCGTCTCTTTGGAAGCCATCGAGACGGAAGCCATCGAGACGAACGCTCAGACAGAAGGAGACACATATGGCTGCTGCGATTATGGAACAGGCCAAGCGTCGCGTTACACCGCAGGTCAGCGGTGTCTCAAACATCAACTACGACCTGATCGCGCTTCTGCACAACAAGCTCAAGGGCGTCGCGGCCCTCGAGCAGTACAAGGCGGACGCTCAAGAGGCCAGCGATCAGGAAGTGGCGCAACTCCTGGAGCAGCTCGAGCGGCGCGAAGTCGAGGACGTTCAGCGGCTCAAGGACATGCTGTCGCGGCGACTTCCGGGGCAGCAGCGCGCCGCCGCCTGATCCGGGGGTCCGACCTCTCCCCCCTGCCCCCCTCCCCGCGTCGGGGAGGGGGGTCGCCCTTCCCGACACGAGAAGGGGGCAGGGAGTTGGGCCACCCGGTTGCTCAACGCCACGTGGTGTCCACTACCGCCCCGCCGGTCCTGTGTAGGTATCAGAAAGTTTTTGATGGTTTTGGGGACACCCCAAACCCCGCCAGGACGGGCGCCGGCCCTTCCTGGACCTTCCCGGAGCCGTTAAGGGACTTTCCGCAACCCACTTGGGACCGTGCGGCCCACGAAGTGCAGATGGCGCCCTCAGCGACGGGGCGCCGCAGGCCCACTACCAGGACACAAAGGACACGAGGCGGTGCCCCCTCTGGTAACCCGCTTCGTGCTCTTCGTGTCTTTGTGGTGAAGCCTCGTAACCTCGAGGCCCCGAGCCGCAGCGTGGTCGCCGTCACGACCGTGGTACGTCGAAGACGTACACCTCGCGCGTGCTGGCATCGCAGAGCCGGAACTGCCCCCGCCAGATGGTCATGCCGTGGGGTTCCGGGCCGGCGCAGCCGACCGCGTCGAGGATCGCCCCGCTCTCCGGATCGAGCTTGAAAATGACCCGCTTGTTCGTGTCGATGCTCCAGAGCGCGGGGAGTCCCACGGCGCTGCGCCAACTGCTGATCGGGCTCGCGTCGCCGGTCCAGAGCTGCCCGTCGTCCCAGGCCACGCCGTGCGCGCGGTCGCCATAGGCTGGGATCGCGCGGGCAACCTTCCCGGTGTCCGGATCGGCGGCGAAGATCTTGCCGGCCTTCGGCACGTTGAACCAGAGCTGACCGTTGCGCCACTCGGTTCCGTGCGCGCCGCCGCTCCGATCGTAAGGTGGGGTCGGAAAGGCCGCCAGTTCCTGGCCCGTCTCGCGGTCATGGCAGATCAGTTCGTAGGTGAACGTCGAGGACACCCAGACGTTGCCGCGCGGGTCGATCGTGATCCCGCTCGCGTGGTGCGCCCGGGTCGGCAGCTCGCGCAGCACCGCGCCGTCCTCGTAGCGCAGCAGGTAGATCCGGTTCGGCTCCTTCTGGTCGATGACCCAGAGTCCTTCCGGCGACGCCTGAAGGCCGTTTGGTTGCGGCCCTGGTGTCTTCCAGAGCACCCTGGGGTCCACTTTCGATGCCATCTGGTTCCTCCTTGGTATTACGTTCTTTAGTCGTCAGTTATCAGCCGTCAGTCATCGGTTGTCAGTTTTCAGTTGCCAGTTCTCAGGCGACAGCACCGCCAGGCAG
>JACPQP010000161.1 GCA_016190465.1 Chloroflexota bacterium | reverse complement strand
GTTCCCAATACTGGGAGAGGGGGTTGGGCCGCGCCCCGTCCCTCTCTCCTTCCCCCAGTATTGGGGGAAGGGGTTGGGGGATGAGGGCCGTCCCCCCCCCCCGAGTGCTTGGCGCGCCGATCGGCATTCACCTGCGGTTTCTCTGGCGTCCGCGCAGGAGGTTCGGCGCATTCAGCGTCCCGGCGGTGCCGTCGTGGGGCGGGCGGGAGCCGATTGAGGAGTTGCCGTTGCCCCCGGCTGCACCGAGCCCGGCTGCGCAGCCGCTCCGGGTGTCGGCGTAGCGGGGACGGGGGTTGGCCGTGGCGGACCGTACAGGTAGACGTTGCGGGACGGCCTATACGTGCTGACGAACTTCTGCGAGTCCACGACTTTCCCATCCTGCACGAGCTTGCGGACGATCGTCGAGCGGAACCCGTCCTCGGCGTGTTCGATCATCAGTTCGGTGCCCGGTGCGAGCGACTTGTCCGCCTGGCGAACTGGCGTGTGGTCCGCCTTCACCACGTCGGTGATGATCGGCTTGTCCACCTGCACCGTCCAGCTCGGCTTCTTGCCGTACAGTGAAACCACGACGTCGCGGCCGTTGGTGCGCGCCTGAAGGAGCAGGTAACCCTCGGTGCTGTTCGTGAAGCGAAGATCCACGGCATAGAGCAGGTTGTAGTTCTTGTCATACACCTGGTCGATCGTCGCGTCGAGACCGGTCAGACCCCGGGGCGGCTGACCGTAGCGGGGAATCCAGTAGAGGTGCCAGTTGCGCTCGACCATCGGCAATCCGGCCCAGAAGGCCGCCTGGAACACCGTCGTCGCCACCTGACAGATGCCGCCGCCCTCAGACGGGATCGTCTGCACCTCGTCGCCGGACTGCGTGATGCCATAGGCCTGCTTGTAACCCGATCGGTAGCTCACCTCGCCGGCGGCCTGATTGAACGAGAACGTCTCTCCCGGCGCGATCAGGGTGCCATTGATCCGCGACACCGCCAGCTCGACGTTGTACATCCGGTCAGGCAGGGTCCCTCCATACACGGTGCTGGCGCTCTCGATCAACTGGAGGCCGGCGAGCTTTGCCGCATCCGCACTGCCAACGGCCGGTTTCAGCGTGGTGACGGGCATGACGATCGTGCGGTCGTCACGCCCCAACCGCTGTCGGATCGCCGCCACTGCCGCGTCGACATCGACCGCACGCCCATCGGCCCCCGGCGCGATCGCCCGGAGCTGGCCGCCCTGGAGGTCGAACCGCGCGTTGCGGGGCGCTCGCTCGATCTCCTTGTTGATCCCCTTCACGAGCGCACGGAAGCGGGAGTCGTCGACGTGGACTTGCACGGGCGGGGAGCCCGACCCGGGGAGGGTGCCCCCTCTCCCCCTTGCCCCCTCTCCCACCAGGGGAGAGGGGGTTGCCTCCCCCCTTCCCTCACCAGGGGGGAAGAGGTCGGGAGTAGAGGGGGCCCCGGTCCTCCCTTCACCCCCTGGCGGCCGTTCCTGAGCCGGTCCGTTAGCGGAGAGAGGGATGGGGGGTGAGGTCGGCGAGGCTGTGGGGCCCTTCGCCGGTTGGAGCGAGATCGAGGCGGCGATCAGCTCGCGCGAGACTTCCCAGCGCCGATCATCGAGCGTCAGGATGATCGGCCCACCGAGCATCTTCTCGGCCAGCCCTTTCACCGCCTGCAAGTCGCGGTCGGCGATGGCTGGCGGCACCTCGGCGGTCATCAGGTCGACGGGGGTTCCGTCGAGACGATTGAGCGCGCGGACGATCCGGTCGGCCGACGCGGCGACCTCGAGCCGCCGTCCGGGCTGACTCGGCACTAACACCACCCGCTGGCCCGGCTTGAGCTCGATCTGGGCGTCGACGGGGGTCCGGCCGATCTCGGGCCCAAGGCTGTTCAGGTAGCTCTCGATCACCCGTCGATCGATCACCACCTCCGGACGGGAAACGATCGCCCCGTTCCGGGCGACGTGGATCTGCGTCTCGAGTTGCTCGACGCGACTGCCGATCCGCCCCACCGCGTAGGCCGTCTGAATCGTCCGATCGAGGTCGAAACGGAGGCCGAGTTCGCCCGATGGGATCGCCCATTCCTTGCCGTCGAACCGGACCGCGATCGGCGTTCGGGCAAACTGGTCCAGCGCTGCCGCCAGACGCAGCCGCGCCTCGGCCGGCGCGTGGCCGCCGAGATCGACGCCCATCACCGAGACGCCGGGGTAGATGCGCCCTTCGTATCGACGCTGGTAGGTTGCCAGGGTCACCACTGCTGCGCCAAACAGGACGAGCGCGGCGAGGAGATAGGGGACGAGCACCAGCGCTGGGTGAGGCCCCGCAGGAGGGGCGCCCGCCTGCCCCCGCGATCCACGCACCGGATCCTCGATGCGAGCCAAGTGGCTACCTCCTCCTCTCCGACAGAGCAAGAAGCTGGCCACCGCCAGGTAGCCAGGGATTACCCGAACATCCCACCGAACGGGAGGCGGGGGATGCCTTTCCCCTTCCCAGCTCCGGCGGCGGTGAGCTGCTTCATCATCTTCTGGACCTGGCGGAACTGGTTGAGCAACTGG
>JACPQP010000184.1 GCA_016190465.1 Chloroflexota bacterium | reverse complement strand
CGTCGATACCTCGCTCGGCTCTCCCTCGACGGGCCGCCAGGGAGCGCCCAGCTCGGGCGGGGGTCTGGGGGTGTCCCCCAGATACCCTCTATGCTTTCCCTCGACGGGCCGCCAGGGGGCACCCAGCTCGGGCGGGGGTCTGGGGGTGTCCCCCAGATACCCTCTATGCTTTCCATCGACGGGCCGCCAGGGACCGAGAGGTCAGGAACAGCGCGGCGACGATCAGGCTGAGGAAGTAGACCAGGTCCTTCGTGTCGATCACACCCTTCGTCAGGTCGTTGAAGTGGTTGAACAGCCCGAGGTAGCCCACCACGCGGCCGGCCACTCCCCCCAGGACGGTCGAGAGACCATCGGCCACCCAGAGCGTCAAGAGCATGGCGAACGAGAGGACCGCCGCGACGATCTGGTTCTGCGTCAGCGAGGAGGCGAACAGCCCGATGGCCACCGACGCGCCCCCGAAGAGCAGGCAGCCGACGTAGCCGCCGATGATGACACCCCGATCGGGCGATCCCCACAGGGCCAGCATCAGGGGATACGCCAGCGTGAGAACCAGCATCGCGCCCAGGAGGCCGAGCGAGCCCAGGAACTTGCCCAGCACGATCTCGGCGTCACGGACCGGGGCGGTCAGGAGCAGCTCGATCGTCCCCGACCGGCTCTCCTCGGCCAGCAGGCGCATGCTGATCACCGGCGCCAGGAGTAGCAGGATCGTGTAGATTGTGCTGAAGAGCGGCCGCATATTGGCCGACCGCGAAAACGTCAGGTTCAGGTAGAAGAAGAGCCCGGTGATCACCAGGAATCCGGCGACCACGAGGTAGGCGAGCGTGGAGACGAAGTAGGCGTTCAGCTCGCGGCGAGCGACCGCCAGGACGTTGCCCATCACGCCACCTCCCCTTCTTCCCTGGTGATCAGCTTCAGGAACACGTCCTCGAGACTCATGCTGACGGACCGGAGCTCGAGTAGTCCCCAGCCCCGCTGCACCACCGTTCGGGCTAACTCCTCGCGCACGTCCCTGCCGCCGGATGATAACGGGCAGTCTACTATGCAGCGGAGCAGCCCGTCCTCGGCCTGCACCTGGAGGGCGATTACGCTGGCCAGGCGCTGAATCGTCTGGCGAAGCTCGCCCTCGGGCCCCCGCACCAACAGCTCGACCCGCTCCGATCCGCGCATCTGACGAGTCAGACCCTCTGGCGTATCCTCGGCCACGAGCTGACCCTCGTTGATGATGAGCACGCGGTTGCACGTCATACTCACCTCGGGGAGGATGTGCGTGCTGAGGATGACCGTGTGATCGCCGGCCAGGCCCTTGATGAGCTGGCGCGCCTCCCGGATCTGGCGCGGGTCCAGACCGACGGTCGGCTCGTCCAGGATGAGCACCGGCGGGTCGCCGATCAGCGCCTGAGCGAGGCCGACGCGCTGGCGCTGCCCCTTGGAGAGCTTGCCGATTGGTCGTCCCCGAAACTCGGCCGTGCGGCATCGATCCATCACGTCGTTCACCCGGCGGCGCCGTTGCGGCCGTGGCACGCCCTTGATCGCCGCGACGAAGTCAAGGTAGCTGTCGACCGACATCTCCGGGTAGAGCGGCACGTTCTCGGGGAGATAGCCCACCTGGCGGCGCGCCTCGAGCGACTGGGTGAGGACGTCGAAGCCCGTGATCCGGGCGGTCCCGCTGGTCGCCGGCATGTACCCGGCCAGGATCCGCATCGTGGTCGTCTTCCCGGCGCCGTTTGGCCCGAGGAAGCCGATAATCTCGCCCTTCGCCACGCGGAACGAAACGGCTTCGATGGCCACATTTGGCCCGTATCGCTTGGTCAATTGCTCTACTTCGATCATTATTGAACCCTACGGACGTTCTATCCCACCAACAAAAAAGCACCGAACACAGCGCCCGTGAGCGCTGGCACGTGCTCCTCTAGCCCCCCAGATTAACCCTACCTCTTATAGCACACGCTGACACTCAGTGTCAACGGACGGTCGTCCATCCTTACTGATTTCTGCTCTACATAGGTGCTCACACTCCTCTGCGCTGAGGGAAGAGCCACAGGCGCCACGGTGGCAGCACCCAGGCATCGGCACGTATCTTGCCTTATTTTGGTGACACGCTCCGCGTGTCGTCGACTGTGGTGTCACAGGGAGATGGAATGACGCAGCCGATTCGCGTGCTGATTGTTGACGATCACCCCGTCTATGCCGAAGGCCTGCGCGCGATCTTGGGCGTCGAATCGGACCTCGAGTTGGTCGGACTGGCGGCGGACGGCGTCGAAGCGATTCGACTTGCCGAGGAGACGCAACCGGATGTCGCCATCATCGACGCGCGCATGCCCGGTATGCCAGGGCCGGAGGTCGCGACCCAACTGCGCACGCGGTTGCCGACGATCCGGTTGCTCGTCCTCAGCGGCTTCGACGACGACGATCTGGTGTTCGGGATGATCAAGGCGGGGGTAGCGGGTTACGTCCTCAAGGACGCTGCCGCCGCTGAGATCGCCCAGGCGATCCGTCACATCCACGCGGGCGGGTCTCAACTGACTCCCTCGGTCGCCTGGAAACTCCTCCAACAGTTCAATGCGCTCAGCCGCGAGTCTGGCCCCGCTGGTGACTCGCTCTACGATGGCTTGACGCCGCGCGAGCTTGAGGTGCTTCGTCTGGTTGCCGGTGGACGCAGCAACAAGGAAGTAGCGGCGGAGCTATTCATCAGCGAGCGTACCGTCGAGAACCACATCCACAACATGTACCAGAAGCTCCAGATTCACGACCGCACCCAGGCGATGATGTACGCGATGCGCAAGGGGTTGATCCAACTCCAGGAGTAGCGGGTTGGCCCTCACCCCCCGGCCCGCCACGTGCGCTAACTGGAGGCGGTTTTGAGGGCGAGGGAGCGGACCTCACCCCCCTGCCCCCTCCCCGACGCGGGGAGGGGGGTGGCGGCTCCCCCTTCCCGCGACGGGAAGGGGGTCGGGGGGTTAGGTCTGCCCCGGCGGGCAGGGGGTGAGGTCGGACTCAGAACCCGCTGAAGGCCGACCCGATCTGGTCTGAGATCCAGCTCCAGGCCGCATCGAGCGACTGACCGGCCGCTATGACTGCTCCCAGGACCACGATCGATATGAGGCCAAGCATGATGGCATACTCGGTTACCGTCTGGCCACTTTCCTCGGCGGCGAGCAGTGCCATCCCACGCGACATCGTTACTCTACCCTCCTTTCATCGGCGCCTGCTCGCCGGCAAGAAGGCCGCCCGCCAGTGTCCCGGCCGTCAGAGCAAGCCCGAGGATGATACCGGGGCCGTTGGTCACCATCAGGACGGCGCCAAGCGCTGACAATAGAGCCAGTGAGAACACTTCGGCGCGATGCCGCGTGCCGTGTTCGGCGAGCGACCAGGCGACCTTCACCGCCAGAAGGCCCAGCAGGCTCGGCACCAGGAGGCCCAGGTTCGCGTCGTTCAGGAACGTCGAATCAAGCGTCACGGTCCAGGTTGGCGGCGTGATCTTCGGCAAGATGCCCGTGCGAGCCAGCGTCTCGATTCCGGGCAGCGCCGCGGAGCGCACGACCTCGAACGAGAGCCAGAACAGTCCGAGGCAGAACGCCAGCAGCCCGGTCAGGTCGAAGAGCGCCGGTCGCAGCCAGGCGAGAGGCCCCGGCGTCGCAGGCGAGTCGGGAGCCGGCGTCGTCACCGGTCTGACCGCTTCTTGCTCGCGCGCCAGCCGCGATCGGGCCCACTCCAGGTCGAGGCGCGCTTTGTCGTTCTCCGGGTGCCGCTCGACGAGCCGCTCCAGGCAAGCGACGACCTCGGCCGTGCTATCGGCCGTCTTGGCTCGCCAGTACCAGGCCAGCTCGTTGTCCGGAGCAGCCTCGGCGGCCACCGCGAAGCACCGGTGGGCGGCCTCCTCATCGCCGCGCCGGAACGCCTGCAACCCGTCCAGCAGGAGGAACTCTTCATTGGCGACGAGCTGCTGCTCCAGGGCTGGCGACGGCCGCCCACACCGGGCACACGTCGACGCGGTTGCGGCGTTCAGCTTGAGGCAATCGGCGCATTCCCAGGTGGCAGCGCTGGCCGGTGGCGTCGCCACGGGGGTCCTGGCTCCGGAGTTGCGCGTGCCGGCGCCGCGCGCGACTGTCTCGTCTTGCTCGTCCAGGAGCGCCGCGACCCGCCCACTGTCGGGATCGAGTCGGTGCACCTCTTCGAGATAGCGCTTACGCTCGGTCGGCCGCGCGGCAACCGCGGCGCGCCACAGCCAGGCATCCTTGCTCCCCGGATTGAGCCGGGTGGCCTCCTTGAGTAATGCCCTGGCCTGACGCTTGTCGCCAGCGCGCACAGCCGCGATGCCGTTGTCGAGCACGGTGGCGAAGTCGGGCGTCCCGTCCGCGCGAGCGGCTCGCCGGGCCGGGGCGGCACGCTGCACCGTGGACTCCCTGTCCCTCTGGGAGAGGGCTGGGGTGAGGGTCGTCGGCCCATCCGCCGCCATCGGTTCGCCTTCCCTGGCGTGCACTTGACGCGATTCCGTGGCAGGGGGTACGTCGACCTTCTCGACGGACGCCCCTCTCCCCGCGAGAGAGGGGCCGGGGGTGAGGGCCCTGCGTACATCGGTTGCCCGCAGCCGCGCCAGCGCCTGTTGGGCGATGGGGGCGACCTGGCGGGCAATCGCGGTGATGACCTCCACCACCAGCGCCACGATGGTTCGGACGACGAGGTACAGCCGGCCGGTTCGCGGCCCATCCAGCTCGGCCAGGGCATCCGCGAACCAGCTCGTCAGCCGTTGCCAGGGCGTTTCGGGCACCTCGGGTGTGCTGATGGTCAACCAGGGGCAGCGCGCGCTGGCACCGCTGAGACAGAAAGCACGCTGGTGCGCCAGGTCGATCCGGTCGCGCTGCATCCAGAGATAGCAGCGGTGCTCGGACGATGGCTCATCGTGATGAGCAAACGGGTCGTTCTCGAGCCCCAGGTGCGAGCACGCCGTACGCGTGGGCCCCGCTTCGCGGACCGGCAACGGCGTCATCGTCCTGCTCACGTCGGTCTCCTTTCAGTTCATCCGGTCAGTTCATCCGGGAAGACATCTGCCCAAAAAACTCGACGATCTTCAGGCCAACAGGTCCCAGGATCACGATCATCAACGCCGGCAGGATCATCGTCGCCAGCGGGATCAGCATCTTCACCGGGACCTTGGCCGCCTGTTCTTCGGCCCGCTGCCGCCGCCGGATGCGCATGGCGTCGGCCTGCACCCGGAGCACCTCGGCGATGCTGACGCCGAGCTGATCGGCTTGAAGGATCGCCGCGAGAAACGACTGAAGGTCAGGCACCTCGGCGCGCTTGCCCAGGTCGCGGAGCGCCTCGCGTCGCCGCTTCCCCAGACTGATCTCGGTCAGCGTCCGGCGAAGCTCCTCGGCCAGCGGCCCCTTGGTAGTTTCGGCAACCCGGGCCATCGCCGCCTCGAGCGCCTGGCCGGCCTCGACGCAGACGACGATCAGATCGATGGCGTCGGGCAACGTCTTCTGCATCTCGGTTTTTCGCGCCGAGATCCGGAAGCTGAGCCAGACGTCCGGCAGGCGATGGCCGAGGAAGGCGAGCGCCACGCCCATGCCGATCTGCGCCAGGGTGAGCCCCTCGCCATTCAACAGCGCCGGCCCAACCACCACGATCGGCAGGCCGATCATGAAGGCCAACCGAATGACCAGGAAGGTGTTGACGTCCAGGTTGGCCGGGCGTCCGGCCTGGTCGAGCCGGACCCGGGTGGTCTCTTCAATCTGGCCCGGCGTCAGACGCCGAGCGAAGGCAACCAGCCGGTGAAAGATGGGGACAGACAGCCGCTGCGCCAGCGGCAGGGTCAGATCGCCACCCGGCCGGTTGGAGAGGTCGTAGCCATAGGCCCTGAGGCGTGACTGGACGCTCTCATGCGACGGTGGCGTGAGCGAGTAGATGACGAGCAAGACGGTGCCGAACACCAGCACCGGTAGCAGATACACCAGGTTCGCCACTACACTCCCCTCCGATGTCTACACAGGGTCCGACCTCTCCTCCGGTCCCCTCCCCGCGTCGGGGAGGGGACCGGAGGGTTAGGTCACCCGCTTACCGCCATGCAGGGTCCGACCTCTCCCCCCTTCCCTCCTCCCCGCGTCGGGGAGGAGGGGTGGCTCCTCCTTCCCGCGTCGGGAACGGGCTGGGGGGTCAGGTCACCTACACATCGATCTTCGCCAGCGTCCCGCCCGGGCGGGGGCTTGGGGGTGTCCCCCAAAGAGTTCTCTCACTACACATCGATCTTCGCCAGTCGACGAAGTGTTATGAAGCCAAGCATGTCGAGCCCAAAGGCGAGCGCCAGCATGATCCGACCGCTTGGTGTGTACAGCAGCGTGTCGACGTGTGACCTGGCCGTGAACGACATCGCGAAGAGAAGAAACACCGGCATCGCGCCCACGATCGCCGCCGAGAGACGCTGCTGGGCGGTCATCACCTGCACCTCGCGGAGAATCCGCATGCGCTCCCGGATGGTGTGCGCGATGTTGCCGAGCACCTCGGCGAGGTTGCCGCCAACTGCTCGCTGGACCAGGATCGCCGTCACCACCAGCTTCAGGTCGTAGCTCTGGATTCGCTCGCTGAGTCCAGTCAGCGCGTCCTCCGGTGTCGCGCCGACGCCGACCTCGGCGACGACCTGACCGAACTCGGCGCCGATCGGCGACGGCATCTCCTGGGATACCAGCTCCATCGCTTGCAGGAAGCTGGCGCCCGACTTCAGCGAGTTGGACATCATCGTCAGCGCGTCGACGAGCTGGTCCTCGAACTGGCGCCGCCGGGCCGTCCGGCGCCGACCGACGTGGAGCTTCGGCAGGTAGAAGCCCACGATGCCCAGGGCAAGGCCCACGATCAGCGGTACATCGAGCGCGATCGTCACGACGAGCAGCAGAACGCCGCACATCCACCGGAGCAACAGGTACTCCCCGACACGCAGCGGGATGTCCGCGCTGGCCAGCTCCTCCGCCATCCGCGTGGCGAAGTTGCGCTGGCCGAGCAGTTGCTCGAGCAGCGGAATGTCGCTCATCTTTTGCTCGCGCAGGACGTCCGAGCGTATCCCTCCCGGCATCGCGACGGCGGCGGCGCCCCGGCCATAGCCGGCCAGACGCTGCTGGAGCAGGCGGCGGTTGCCCGTCACGTAGCCGTGGATGGCCAGCGCGCCAACCGTGACGACCGCAAAGGCCAGTAGTGGCGCGAGCAGCGCGATTGTCTCCACAACTTACCTCCCTGGGGCCCGGATCGCGAACAGGTCGGGGGGAAGCGGGATCCCCTCCTGCTCGAACCGCTCGGCGCAGCGCGGCCGGAGCCCCGTCGCGACCGTACGGCCGATGATCCGCCCGTCTTCGTCGACGCCCTGCTGTCGGAAAACGAAGATGTCCTGCAAGGTGATGATGTCGCCCTCCATGCCGACGACCTCGGTTACGTGCGTCACCCGGCGCGTCCCATCGCGCAGCCGGGCGATCTGGATGACCAGATCGAGCGCCGCGGCAACCTGCTCGCGGATCGCCCGGACCGGGAGATCGAGGCTCGCCATCAACACCATGTTCTCGATGCGCGCGAGCGCGTCGCGGGGCGAGTTCGCGTGAACGGTGGTCAGACTCCCCTCGTGGCCGGTGTTCATCGCCTGGAGCATGTCGAATGCTTCGCCGGTTCGCACCTCGCCGACGATGATGCGGTCCGGGCGCATGCGGAGCGCATTCTTCACCAACTGGCGCTGGGTGATCTCGCCCCGGCCTTCGATGTTTGGCGGCCGGGTCTCCAGCCGCACGACGTGCGGCTGGCGCAACTGGAGCTCCGCCGGGTCCTCGATCGTGACGACGCGCTCCCGCTCGGGAATGAATGACGAGAGCACGTTGAGGAGCGTCGTCTTACCGGTGCCGGTTCCACCGGAGATGAGGGTGTTCAGCCGGACCTGGACGCAGGCCCGGAGGAACTCGGCCATCTCCGGGGTGAGGCTCTTCAGATTGATCAGGTCGGCCACCTGGAGTGGGTCGCGCGAGAACTTGCGAATGGTGAGCGTCGGCCCCCCGAGCGCGAGCGGCGGGATGATCGCATTGACCCGCGAGCCGTCGACGAGCCGGGCGTCGACCATCGGGCTGCTCTCGTCGATGCGGCGGCCCAGCGGCGCGACGATCTTCTCGATGACCCGCATGACGTGGGCGTCGTCACGGAACGCGACGTCGGTGGGATAGAGCACCCCGGCGCGCTCGACGTAGACCTGGTCTGGGCGGTTCACCATGACCTCGGTCACCGTGGGGTCGGCGAGCAGCGGCTCCAGTGGGCCGAGGCCGAGCACCTCATCGGCGATCTCTCGGATGAGGCGCTGGCGTTCCTGCCGGCTCAATGGGGCATCCGTGGTCGCCAGCATCGTCGCCGTCGCCTCTTCGACCGACTGGCGCAGCGCCGCCGCGTTCTGGCTGCCGAGCTTGTCCGGATCGAGCTCCTTGATGAGCCGCTCGTGGATCCGCTGCTTCAGCTCGACAAACGGATCAGGCGCCGGTCTCGGCCGTACCGGGGGAGCTGCTGGCGCGACCGAGCGTGCTGGCTCGGCCGGTTCGGCCGGTTCGGCCCCGACTTTCCGTCCATTTTCGATGCGTCGCACAAACAGAGACATCGTCTCGGTCCTCCGTTCTAGCCTGGTCTTCCCCCAGGCTCTCCCCCTCCGGGGGAGAGCCTGGGGGAAGACCGCAGATCTACCGTGCCAGGATCCCCGCGAACACGCCGCGGGACAACCGTGCCGGGCCACGCTCGCGACCGCTGACCATCCGTCCCAGGTCGATCAGGTTGCGGGCGATCTTCGAGTTGGGCCGGGCCTCGACGAAGGGCCGCCCCAGGTTCACGCAGGTCGAGGCGGTCGCGTCGAAGGGGACCTTCCAGAAGATCGGGTAGTCAAGCGTCTGCTCGACGTCGCTGTTGGACACGCCGTTGCTGGAATAGGGGTAGTTGATCACCAGCTTGACGCGGTCCTCCGGGTACTGCCACGTCTTGAGCATCAGGCCCAGCGAGATGCGCGTCCGCTTGAGGGACGGCAGCTCCTGGCTGGTCACCTGGAGGATCAGCGTCGAGCGATCCAGCGCGGCGATGACCACGTCGTTGAAGATCGGCGCGGTGTCGACGACGATGTAGTCGAAGGTTCGCGCCATCACGTCGAGCACCTTCCCCACGCGCTCCGGCGTAATCTCGTCGGTGTCTTCGACGCGGGGCGGCGACGCCAGCACCTGAATGCCGGACGAGTCCCGGAAGAGCATGCTCTGCAAGAGCTCCGGCTCCAGGCGATCGGCGACCGCGACCGCATCGGCAAGGCTGCGCTCCGGAACGAAGTTGAGCATCAGGGCCACGTCGCCCATCTGGGTATCGAGGTCGACCAGCGCGGTCCGGGCCTTCGTCTCCATCGCGATGGCCACCGCCAGGTTGACCGAGACTGTCGTCTTGCCGATGCCGCCCTTCGCGCCGAAGACGCTGATGAGGTCGCCCCGGTGCAGCTCCGACGAGTCACCATCCCGCGTGACCTGCTGGCGCCGGCGCGTCGTGCCGGCGATCTCGGCGATGCTTCGCTGCAATTCGTCGGGGCGAAACGGCCGCGAGAGGAAGTCGCGCACCCCCGCCCGCATCGCCTTCCGCATGGCGTCGCGATCGGACAGACTGGAGATTGCGACGCAGCCCGTGTCGGGCAGCGCGAGCGCGAGCGCCTCGATGGTGCGCAGCGACCGCGCCAGTGGCTCTTCGACGCTGACGACGATGACGTCGGGCTTCAGTTCCTGGGCGGCGGTGACCGCCTCGGTCCCATAGCCCGCCTCTCCGACCACCATCACGTCGCTCGCCATCAGGACACGCACCAGCTCGGCGCGGCGGTCGGATTCCTCGACGAGCAGCACACGCACATCACTACTCATGGTGACACCTCCAGGGATCGCGCAGCTCGACTGCGCAATGGAATGCGTCCACGTAAAGCCTCCATTCTGACCGGGCCCGTCAGCCGCCGCTATTCGCCGTCGCCGGGGTCGTGATCCAGCCGGCGGCGACGAAGCCGTCCTTGCCGTTGGGCAGCTTGATCTTGTACCAGTCATTCTCGACGCCGACGATCGGCACCTGCGTGCCATACGCCAGCTCGCCGATGATGCTCGCGTCCACGGTCGGGCCACTGCGGACGTTCGCCGAGTCCACGGCGATCACGGCCACGTTGGCCGGAAGCACCGTCACCATGGTCATCCCGACGTTGTCCTGGACGACGTTCGCGGGCTCCTGGATGAGCCCGGCCCAGAAGCTCGTCGGCTTCAGGTCGTGGGTGAGCTTGATGAAGCCGACCACGGTCGTGGTCGCGCCGGGTGGCAGGTCACCGCCCAGGCCCCACCGGTACGGGAACGGCGCCGACGCCTGCCCGTCGAGGTTCAGGCCGATACGGTAGGTGTTGGGCTGCGACGCGAAGTTCTGGGAGTAGAACGTCTGTCCCTGGACGTAGGTGAACTCCGGCGTGGGCCCCTGCGTCTTCAGCGTCTCGTTCGACGTGTTCTTCACGGTGATCTCGACCCGCAGCGTGTCGCCGGGCTTCGCGTTGGTCGGCGTGATCTTCACGCTGGTGATCTGCGCGATGTTCGACCGCAGCGGCTCCCGGATCGTCTGAAGCGTCGCCTCGGGGAGAGTGACGAGGTTCCCCTCGTTGAACGGCCGCAGCGCCAGTCGCAGGACGCCGCGCTCCTCGGCGAGGATCAGGCGCTGCGCCTCCTCGGGCGAGACGGCGAGCGTCACCGTCTTCGCCTGGGGGGCGGCCTTCGGATCGGTGCGCTGCGGCTTGGGCTCGCCCTTCGTCGCCTGGCCCTGGGTAGCCGTCTTCGCCTGCTCGGTCAGCGACTGTTCCGTGGGCTCGCCCTGGACGAACTGGGCCACGGCCAGGACTTCGATGTTCTGGAGGATGAAGGCCGACATGTCCTTGCCCATGTCTCGCTTGTCGAAGACGCCGACGACGTCGACCCGGTCGCCCGGCAGGATCAGCCCGCCGGAGCTGATTACCTCGCTGACCTTGACGGCCACCGCCCGCTTCCCCGGCGGGATGATGAACGTCAGGCCCGACTCCTCCCGCTCGCCGGCGATCTTCGAGGTCAGGACCTGCTCGCCCGCGGCGATCGGGAGCTTCGTGATCCTGCCCTCGACCTGCTTCGTATCCGAGAAGGCGTTCGAGAGCCGGACCGACTTGGGCACCTGCTGCGTCTTCAGGTCGGCGCTGGACAGCTTCGTGCGAACGGCGATGTCGCGCGCGGCGACGACCACCGTCACCGTCTCTTCCTGCGCCGCCCGCTGCTTCAGCTCGCCTTGCAGGCGCTGGGTGTAGCTCCAGACCAGTCCCGCGGTCACCACACCCATCACGAGCGCAAACACCAGGATCAGCTTGCTTCTACCGCGTCCCATTGATCGATTAGCCTCCTTACACCAGTTGCACCAGTTCACCAGGGTCTCACGCGGGTGCCCTGCGGTTGAAACCCAGGCGCCTCCCACTTCCGAAGCCCGCCTTCGTGGGCTACGGGAGCAGGTGCTCGGCGACTGATGAAGATTATCGAAATAACCTGG
>JACPQP010000183.1 GCA_016190465.1 Chloroflexota bacterium | reverse complement strand
GCCAGACGCTCTCGCTGGCCGTGCCGCTCTCGGGCCTGTACAACGTCTACAACGTATTGGCCGCCATCACGGCGGCCCGGGCGCTCGGCGCCGACGTGCCGGCGATCGGCCGGGGCGTCGAGGGGTTCGCGGCGGCGTTCGGCCGTCTGGAGCGGATCGTCGTCAGGGAGCGGACCGTCGTCCTCGCGCTGGTCAAGAATCCGGTCGGCTTCAACCAGGTGCTGCGCACGCTGTTTGCGAGCCCGGGAGCGAGCCCGGGAACGGATGGCGGTGAGAAGCGACCGCCCGCGCTGATCCTCATCAACGACAACTTCGCCGATGGCACCGACATCTCGTGGCTGTGGGACGTCGATTTCGAGTGGCTGCGGGGGCGGGTGCGAGGGGTGATCTGCGGCGGGACCCGGGGCGAGGACCTGCGCGTGCGGCTGAAATACGCCGGCCTACCGGTCGAGCAACTACGCCATGTCGGAGATCCGGCCGCCGCCATCGACGCGGCCATCGCCGCCGCCGAGCCCGGCGAGACGCTGTACATCCTTCCCTCCTACACGGCGATGCTCGCGGTGCGCCAGGTGCTCGCCCAGCGCGGGCTGGTCCGCGGTTTCTGGGAGAACTGATGCGACTGGTCGTTCTGTACCTGTATCCGGCGGGGATGAACATCTACGGCGATCGGGGCAACGTGATCGCGCTGGCGCGGCGGGCCGAGTGGCGGGGGATCGCCGTGGAGGTCCGGGAGGCGGGCGTGGGGGAGCCGGCCGACTTCGCGGCGGCGGACATCGCCTTCATCGGCGGCGGGCAGGACAGGGAGCAGGTCGCCGTCAGCCGTGACCTTCAGACCGCGAAGGGCCGTGACCTGGTGCGGGCGGTGGAGGAGGGGCTGGTCGTGCTCTCGATCTGCGGCGGCTACCAGTTGCTCGGGCACTACTTCCGCACCGGCGAGGGCACGACGCTGCCGGGGATCGGCGTGTTCGACGCCTATACGGTGGCCGGCAACCGGCGCTTCATCGGGGATGTCCTGGCCGAGACCGAGGTGATGGGCGATCGGCGCACGCTGGCCGGCTTCGAGAACCACAGCGGGCGCACCTACCTCGGGCCGGGTTGCCGGGCGCTGGGACGAGTGCTGGTTGGCTGCGGCAACAATGGCGAGGATGGCGGCGAAGGCGCCGTCTCCCGCAATGCGTTCGGCTGCTACCTGCACGGGTCGCTCCTGCCGAAGAACCCCGCGTTCGCCGACCACCTGCTGCGGCTGGCGCTGGCGCGTCGGACCGGGCAGCCCGTTACGCTCGAGCTGCTGGCGGACGACGAGGAGCGCGCCGCGCACGAGGCCGTCGTAGCCCGGATCCGACAGCGCGGCCGGCTGAGATCCGGGGCCATCTGATGAGAGAAGGTGATCTGCCTGGGGGGCGCCCTACCCTCAGCCTCGCGGGGGCGGCGCTGATCCTGATGGCGGCGTTCGTGCTGAGCCGCGTCTCCGGGCTGGTGCGCAATGTCGCGGTGACCTACCAGTTCGGGACCGGGCGCGAGATGGACGCCTTCGTGGCGGGCATCCGGATCCCCGACCTGCTGTTCCAGATCGTGGCGGGGGGGGCCGTCGCCTCGGCGTTCATCCCGGTCGTCAAGCAGCACCTGGCCGACGACGCGCCGGACCAGGTCTGGGCGCTGGTCAGCACGCTCTTCAACCTGGCGATCGTCGTGTTGAGCCCGCTCGTCGTCGTCCTGTTGTTCGTCGCGCCCTGGCTGATGGGGGTGATGGCGCCGGAGTTCGAGCCGGAGTACCAGGCGCTGGCCGGCGACCTGGCCCGCATCCTGTTGATCTCGCCGCTGTTCTTCACCATCGGCTGTTTCACCAGTAGCCTGCTCAACTCGTTCAATCGCTTCTTCCTGGCCTCGCTCGCGCCGACGACCTACAACGCGGGGATCATCTTCGGCGCGCTCGTCCTGGCCCCGACCTTGGGGATCCGGGGGTTGGCCCTCGGCGCCACGCTGGGCTCGCTCGGCTTCTTGCTCATCCAGCTTCCGGGCCTCTATCAGGTGCGCATGGTCTACCGCCCGATCCTGGCGCTGGCCCATCCCGGCGTCCGGCGGGTGGGGACGCTGATGCTGCCCCGGGTCCTCGGCCTCGGTATCGTCCAGGTCAACTTCGTCGTCACACTGTACCTGGCGTCGGGCATCCCCGGCGCGACCGCGGCCCTCAACTACGCCTGGCAGCTCACGATGCTGCCCCTGGGCATCTTCGCGATGGCGATCGGTACCGCGGTGTTCCCGTCGCTGGCCGACCAGACCGCCCGGGCGCAGCTCGCGGCCATGGAGCGCACGGTGGTCGACACGCTCCGGGTCGTACTGTTCCTGACCATTCCGGCCGGTGTGGGCCTGGTCATCCTGGCCCAGCCGATCGTGCGGGTGCTCTTCGAGCGGGGGAGCTTCCAGTTGGCCTCGACCGAGGCGGTGGCCGGCGCGCTCCAGCTCTACGCGATCGGGCTGATCGGCATGGCCGTGGTGGAGATCGTGACGCGGGCGTTCTACGCGCTTCAGGACACCCGCACGCCGGTCGCCGTCGCCGGGCTGGCGATGGTGCTGAACGCCGCGCTGGCGGTGGCGCTGCTGCCGGCGCTCGGCTATCGCGCCCTGGCGCTGGCGCTGGCGGTGGCCAGCCTGCTGGAGGCGGTGGCGCTGTTCGGGCTGGGTACGCAGCGGCTCCCCGGCGTGGCGCAGCCCGAGCTCGGCGGCGCATTGCTCCGAAACGGCGTCGCGGCGGCGCTCATGGGACTCGCGCTGGTCGAGATCGGCCCAACACTGGCCCCCTGGTTCGGGCCAGGGTTGCTCGCGCAGGCCGTGCTGCTGGCGGGACAGATCGTCCTCGCAGCGCTGGTCTACGTTGGCGCGTGCGCGCTGCTGGGGGTGCCGGAGGTGAGGCGGATCCGGGCGGTGGTGGCAAGGTGAGGCTTCCCTACCAGTGGCTGGCGTGCACCTCATCCCAGAAGGCGAGGATGTTTTCCAACGGCACATCGGGCGTCATGGTGTTGCTGGTGAAGAACACCAGAGAGGCCTGGTCGCGGCAGAGCGCCATCGCCCGCCGCACCTCGGCCCGCACATCGTCCGGCGTGCCGTAGGGCAGCGTCGTCGTCACCGATAGCGGGCCGAAGATCAGCAGCGGATCGCCGGTCCGGGTCCGCCGCTCCACGATCCACTCGACGTCCATGCCGCACTCGCGCTGAAAGCCTTGCAGGCCGGCCACCCCGCTGGCGAAAACGTCGTTGAGGATCGGCCGGACATCGCCATCGCAGTGCCAGACGATCTTCGCGCCGACCGCCAGAAGCGGCTCGAAGGTGTACTCGACCAGCGGGAAATACTCGCGGCGGAGGAAGGCCGGCGAGATCATCGGCCCCTTCTGGCCGCAGAGGTCCTCGCCGGTGAGGATGGCGCGGGGATGCAACCCCTCGCGGATCGCCCGAGCCCGCATGGTGGCTACCTGGCGGCCCTTCTCGGCGCTCAGCCGCAGCAGCTTCAGGTGGTGCTGCGGGTGTTCCACCGGCAGCATCAGCGCGCGCTCGTAGCCATAGCGCGCGTACCAGAGGGCCTTGGGGATGAGGTCCCAGGAGGCCGGGCACCAGAGAATGTCGCCGGCGCGGCGCTGCGCGGTGAGGAGTCTATCCAGGAACTCCGGATAGGCCGTCGTCTCGTCCCACTCGTCGCGGAAGGCGTCAGGATCCGGCAGCGCCTCGATCTCGGCCACCACGCGCTCCATGGTGTAGCTGGCCCGATTCTCCAGCACCTCCTCGTCGACACAGCGATAGCCGCCGCGCTTGCGGGGGATGAAGATGGTGACGACACCATCAGTGCCCAGCGCCCGCTCGGCCTCCAGTCCCCAGTAGAAGGGGTCGGCCCAGTAGTCGTCGTCGGTGCAGCCGGTGAGCGTCTGCACGTGGGCCGGCGCGGCCAGCCAGCCGCCGAGGATCGGCGGGCGGTCCGGCAGCCGGCCATCGAACGTCGTGGTGAGTCGGGTTGCCTTGTCCATTCGCGCACCTCAGCAATCTTCTCAGGCAGCATAGAGCACGTGTCCCTCACGGTCAACCGTCCCGGGAAGCGAGGCGATGACCACTTTCCGCCGGTCGAAGAACTCCTCGTCCATGACGATCACGTCAACCGGCACACCGAGAAGATGTCTGGCTGGTGGTCTTTGTCTTCGAAGGCAACACGCCAGTGGACAGGGCCAAAGGGATCCGCCCAAAGTCCTTCCGCTTCGTGTCGGTCGCCGGGGCACAACTCACCAAGAACGACTGGGCGTTCTCTGGCCGCTCGGAGACCAGCCGCCGAACCATCACTGCTAGCGTCACCGGGTCCGGCTACCGAAAGATGATGCCCAACTGGATCTACAAGGACCAGGCAGCGGACATCCGGCCTACAACTCCATCTGAAGCTGACCAGGCGGAGAACCTAGCGCAAGGCCCTTAAGACGAGGAATAGCCTGCAAGCTCATCTGGTAATACTCAGGCAGCCTTTCCACCCCGATGGCGGAGAGCCCGACCGCCTCCGCCGCGGCGATCGTAGAGCCCGAGCCCATAAAGGGATCGACAACAACCCCTCGGCCCAAGGGTAGCGCCGCGCAGACCACATGACGCAGAAACGACTGCGGCTTCAGACTCGGGTGATCGGCGATCTGCCGCTCTCTCCCGGGGGTCCGCTCGCTCACGATCACGTCGCAGAACGGGCGTTCATCCGTGCCCCTGCGCAGCCCTCCTGTCTCAAACTGCCGCAAACAGTCGCCAACGGTCATCCCCTCAAGGATGGGCTTTCGGAGTATACCCCATGGCTCGTAGCAGCCCCGCGGCATGGAGCAAACCCCTGGGAACTCGTCCTCGGCGTTCTTGGGACGATCCCCTCCCCGCAACGTTCTCACTAGCCGGATGAGTTCCCCGCGAAACTCGAGCCCGCCATCCACCAGCGCCGAGAAGGTTAGCTGGGAGATGAAGGAGTTGCTGGCGATAAAGACGTGGGCGCCGGGCCTTAGGGCCCGCACAACAAGCTTCGCCCAATTGCTAAAGAACCGATAGAGGCTCTCGCGCTCTTTTTGGTTGAGAGCCGTGAAGCGCGGTAGTGGGGAGCGAGGGTGGCCGTCAAAGGAGGGAGGAATCCTCCAGATTCCGCCAATGCCATTGGAACGCTTCTCCAGCTGGGCATGCTCGTACTCTTTCACTCCGTATGGCGGGTCTGTGACAATGGCGTGGATACTGTTCTCAGGAACCCTCCGCAACCACTCGAGACAGTCCGCGAGAATGACCCGCGACCGTCCGATGGCTTGCGAGGGGTAACCCGGTGCCCACTCTTCGAGCAGGCGCGAGTCTTGCTCTTCTTCGTCTTGGTCAAACAACCCGGCCGGCCGTTTGTTGATCACCATCTGCTTTCGCCTACCCGCACACTTGTTCTATCGGGATACTACCGTTTCCCTTCATCGCTGTCAAGGAGGTTCACCGAGATCGGACCGAGATCAGGGCGTGCCGATGCCTCACCCTATCGCGTACAATGGGAGCGCTGCCAGCCACTGCTGCGAGGGGGCGTACACAAGGGTTTGCTCTGGAGCCGCCCGCCGGTGGTGGCGAACGTTGTGTTCGTTCTGTTTCTCTCTGAACGCTGGCGTCCACCGAAAGGAGCGGTCGCCCATGTTGGAGATCCCCACCCTGCTCGACGTCTTTGCCGCCCGCCGGGCCATCAGCCCCTACCTTCCGCCGACGCCGTTTCAGCCGGCCGAGGCCCTCTCGGCGCTGCTCGGCGCCGAGGTGTGGATCAAGTGCGAGAACCTCCAGCCGGTGGGCGCCTTCAAGGTGCGCGGCGGCGTCAACCTGGTCAGCCGTCTCGGCCTCGAAGAGCGGGCTCGTGGGCTCATCACCGCCTCCACCGGCAACCACGGGCAGTCTATCGCCTACGCGGGACGGTTGTTCGGGGCGCACGTCGTGGTGGGTGTCCCGGAGGGCGCCAACCCGGTCAAGATGGCGGCCATGCGCGCCCTCGGCGCCGAGGTGGTCGAGGTCGGCGCCGACTTCGACGAGGCCCGCGCGTGGGTGGAGCGCACCGCGGCGGAGACGGGCATGCGCTATGTGCACCCGGCCAACGAGCCGCTGCTGATCGCGGGGGTGGCCACCCTGAGCCTGGAGATGATCGAACGGGTGCCGGACCTGGAGGTGGTGATCAGCCCGATCGGCGCCGGTTCGGGCGCCTGCGGCCACTGCATCGCCGGCAAGGGGCTGAACCCGCGACTGCGGGTGATCGGCGTCCAGGCCGAAGGGGCGCCGGCCGTCTGGCGGGCCTTCCACCAGGGGCACATGGAGCCGATCGATCGGATCGCGACCTTTGCCGAGGGGCTGGCGGCGCGGGTGCCCTTCGAGCTGCCGCTGCGGATCCTGCGCGAGCGGCTGGACGATCTGGTCCTCGTCAGCGACCAGGAGATACGGGCGGCAATGCTGACGCTCATCCGCACGACCCGGATGCTGGCCGAGGGAGCCGGCGCCGCCAGCACCGCCGCGGCCTTCAAGCTGCGGGACCGCCTCCAGGGCAAGAGGGTCGGGCTGGTGCTCAGCGGCGGGAACGTGACGGTGGAGGGGCTGCGGGAGGTCCTGCAGGACTCGGGGTAGGCAACCTGCGCGGGCTACTCGAGTCGGCGCAGCCCGGCTTCGCAACGATAGCCCCGCTTGAGTGGCTGGGCCCGCGCCGCGGGTGGCCAGCTCATTCCATCCGCTCGTCGGGAAACAGCGCCACGATCAGCCGCCGCGCCTTGGCCAGGTCGGCGCGGATCCGCTCGAGGCTCGCGCTGCCAACTTGCACGTCGGGGTAGCGCTGGGCCAGGTAGTAGTCGGCAACCCGTATGCACAACTGGGCAAACGTGTCTAACGCCGCATCGTGCGCCACCGCGGCTTCGAGGAGCTTGTCCAGCGCGTGCGTTCTCTCCAGGCGCCAGCCCTGCCGGATGAGGTAGGCTTTGAGGAACTTCTCCAGGGCCTGTTGCAGAAAGTACCCCTCCTTCAGGATGAGTGACCCGACACCTTTCGCCGCGTAGTCCTGATCTGTTGATTACGAGACCACCAGCGGGATGCCCGCCCGGGCCAGCAGCGCCGCGAACGGCGATTCCTTGACCGCGAGCGGCAGCTCGACGAGCCTCCCGGTCAGCGCCGACTGGTAGATCGCCATGATGACCTCCTGGGTGGCCCGGGCCGAATCGAGGCTCATCCGGTGCGGCGCGCCGGTCTCGATGGTGTCCAGCAGCCGCTCGATGGCCGTCTGAATGCCGTGCCGGGTTTCGTCGAGCGGCGGCACCAGCCAGTCGCGCTCCCCCTTCACCCGCGCCCGGAGCGGCACGTTCGGCTGATTGACCTCCACGATGCCCTCCGTCCCGATGATCCGGTTGTAGAAGCCGGCGACGTGGTCGCCGGTCTCGACGTACCCCCGGACGCCGTTGCGGAAGCCGAACAGGGCGATGCACTCGGTCTCGAGACGATGGCCAAACCGGATCCGGTCCCACCGCCGATCGACCTGCGCGAACGCCCAGTCGACGGGCTGGTCGTTGTTGTAGTACCGGAGCATGTCGATCCAGTGAGTGCCCCACTGGAAGATGTCCCACTTCTCGCAGGCTGCCTCCAGGCGCACGATCTCGCCGATCGCCCCGCTGTGCGCGATCTCTTTCGCCTTGATCCAGCGGTCGACGTAGCGCCGCTGGTGGCCGACGATCGTCGGGATCCCTGCCTCCCGGGTCAGCGCGACGATCTCGTCGGCCTCGCCCAGGCTCATACACAGCGGCTTCTCGCAGTAGATCGCCCGCAGCGGGTGCCGCACGGCGTCGCGGACGATCGCCACGTGCGTCTGGGGCCAGGTGCAGACGCTCACGATGTCAAGCTTCTCCCGCTCGAGCATCTGGTTGTAGTCGGTGTACTTCGCCGGGATCTCGAACTCGGCGCAATAGGTGTCCAGCGCGGCGGGGTTGATGTCCGCCGCGGCCACCAGGTCGATCGGCTCGACCCGCCGGTAGGCACGGGCGTGCCCTCGCCCGATGTCCCCGCAGCCGATGATGCCAACGCGAAATCGCTTGTCCATTGCCGTAGGCTACTCCTCCACTTATTCGAGCGCGTATCCTGCCAGGTCGGTGGCCGAGAGCCAGCCGTCGTGGGCGATGGCCCGGAAGCGGAAGAGCCAGGTCTCGCCCGCGCGTAGCGTCGCCGGTTCGTGGCGAAACGGGTTGGCGATCATCAGGCCGTACGCGGTGATGTGCCAGTAGTAGGTGCGCCCGTCGTCGGGGACGTAGGCGGCGATGCCGACGCGCTCGCCGCCCAGCCGACCCGTGCAATCGACCCAGCGCGACACCCGGCCGTTGGTCTCGTCGACGCCGACCCGCCCCTCGGCGTTGGCGACCTGCCCGGCATCTTCGACGTCGATCAGGTCTTCCACCCGGACGGCGAAGAACCCGTGGTTGGTGGCGCCGAACTCGACGGCGTCGACGAGCGGCTGAAACGCGCTGGTTATGTCGAGGACATTGGCCACCGAGTCGCCCACGAAGGCGAGGCGCCGTCGCTCCTCCAGGAGCGGCTGGCCGTCGGCGTCGAGCCACTGGTTGCGCTGCTCGATCACCGCCCGTTCGCCCTGCTCGAGCAGCTCGGTGTCGGCGACCGTGACCCGTCCCAACCGATACTGCGCTCGGTCGCCCGTTTGTGAGAGCCGTGGACGGCGTTCGATGGCCAGCGTGCGCTCCTCGATCCAGAGCTCGTTGCCGTTCAGCTTGCCGTGGGCCAGCCAGACTCCGCCCTGGTGCGGGAAATCCGTCTGATTGTGAGCGGTGACCGGGAAGCCCCGCGGCGTGCAGAACGGATGGACGTAGGTTCGCACCTCGTGCTCCAGGCACGCGGCGATCGTCCGACCATCGCGGAGGATCCGCAGCTTGCGCCGCTGCCAGGCGGGAAGATGGGCGCGCTCCCGGGGCTGAGGTGTGACCGCGAATGTGGGCATGGGAACCTCCAGGCGAGCATCATCAGGCATTCCGATCGCGCGAGATAGCGGACAGGCCCCGACTTACGAACGGCCGTTGCTGGAGACGTTCGTGATCGGCCGAAAGCCCAGCGATTCGGAGATCTCCTGGCCGCCGGCCACGGCCAGTTGCACCAGACGGTCGCGGCTGGCCCCCGCCAGCCGGCCCATCGGGGCCGCGATGCTCAGCGCGGCGATCACCTCGCCCCGGTGGTTCCAGATGGGCGCGGCGACGCAGCCGAAGCCCAGCTCCTCCTCCTCGGCGTTGATCGCCCAGCCCTGCGCCCGCACGCGCTTCAGATGTTCCCGAAACGCCACCGGATCGACGATCGTGTGGACGGTGAGGCGACGGAGACCCTTCGCCGTGACGACCTGCTCGACAACCCCATCGGGCTGGTGGGCGAGGATGACCTTCCCCATCGACGAGACGTGAGCCGGTCCACGCTTCCCGACAAGCCGCATCACGGCGATCGGTCGGGCGCTGGGCACCGACTCGATGCAGACCACCTCGCCGTCGATCAGCACGCCCAGGTGCACCGTCTCTTGCGCAGTGGCCACCAGCCGCTGGAGCGCTGGCGTGGCCCGCGTGCGCAGATCGACGGTGGACGAGACCGAGGCGGCCAGGTCCAGCACTTTCAGACCCAGGTGGTAGCGCTGCGTCACCTCGTCCTGCACGACGTAGCCGACCCGCTGCAAGGTGGCCAGCAGCCGATGAGCAGTGCTCTTGTGCATCCGGAGCTGGCGGGCCAACTCGGTGACGCTGTAAGACGACGATCCCTGAAACGCGTCCAGGACCTCGAAGGCGTGAACGATCGCCTGGACGGTAGGATCGCGGCGCGCGACGGTGCCCGGCGCCCGCGTCTCCCGCTGCGCACCTGTTCTGTGGTGTGAAACCGTGTCTTGCAATTTCCCTCCGCCTGCATTATACTGCACGCATCCCGTGAGTCAAGCGGTTCCTGGCCGGTGTTCCTCGGTCACTGGGGAGGTGTTCGTGCGCCTGGGTGTGAACCTGATGGTCTGGACGGGTCCCTTTACCGACGCCGACGTTCCACTCCTGGAGCGGGCGCGACGGGTGGGCTTCGAGGGGGTCGAGGTCCCGCTGCTCGCCCTCGGATGCTTCGACGTCGCGCGCGTCCGGCGCGAGATCGAGTCGCTTGGCCTCTCCTGCACCACCTCGGCCGGGGTTCCCCGCGGGTGCAGCTTGTTGGACCCGAGCCAGCGTCCGCGTGGCCTCGCATGGATTCGGGAAGTGCTCGACATCACGGCCAGCCTCGGCGCGACGCTCCTCACCGGCCCGCTGTACGCGCCGGTGGGCGAGCTCTCCGGCCGGGGGCCGCTGGCCGCGGAGTGGGACTCGGCGGTCGAGGCGCTTCAGGAGGTCGCCGTCCTGGCTGAACGCGCCGGAGTCGTCGTCAGCCTGGAGCCCCTGAACCGCTTCGAGACCTACTTCCTGAACACTGCCGTCGACGCGGTGCGGTTGGTCGAGCAGGTGGGCAGCCCCCACATCGGGGTCCAGGTCGACACGTTCCACATGAACATCGAGGAGAAAAGCCTCCCCGAGGCGATTCTCCGCTGCGGTCGTCACCTCCAGCACGTCCACTGTTCGGAGAACGACCGCGGGATCGTCGGCACCGGCCACGTCGACTGGCCCGGCGTCGTCGCGGCGCTGCGAGCGGTCGGCTACGATGGCTGGCTGACCATCGAGTCGTTTGGTCAGCCGATGCCGGAGCTGGCTGCCGCCGCGGCCATCTGGCGCCCGTTGGCCCCGAGCGCCGATGTGCTCGCGGAAGAGAGCCGGCGGTATCTCGCGCATCTTGTCAGCACGCCGGGTTAGTCCTCCACCGACACTTGTCATTCCGAGGAGCCGAGGAGCCTTTGCTTTCGACGGTAGACAACCGCAGAAGTGGCGCTGTAGGATGAGGAGCGTGTGGAACCGTGGCTGAACGCAGACGAGCACAGACCTGGCGATCTGCTGAGTTGTGAGGGAGGTGCAAACCGGAGAGGGAGCCGTCAAGCCGTCGTCGATCGCGCGAACGAACAATCGGTCTGGAAAGCGTCTGGCAAACGGGTACCGTGACACGCGTCTGACACGAATGTGCACAGATGGAATGTGCGCAGATGGAAGGAAGGAGCACTGGAATGCGTCGTCTCTCCCGTCGTCTGTTTCTCGCCCAGGGCGCCGCGGGCGCCAGCGCACTCCTGCTGGCGACCTGCGCCGGCCAGCCTCCCACGCCGACCCCCGCGCCCGTCAAACCGGCCGCGCCGGCTCCCGCGCCCACCGCTACTCCCGCGGCCGCCCCGGCCGCCAAGCCACCCGCCACGGGCGAGGTCACCATCACCCTCTGGTCGTGGTTCAACAAGCCGTTCACCGCGCTGATGCCGAAGTGGAACGCGAAGAACCCGCGGGTGAAGGTGAACCTCGTCGACATGTCCGGCGAGATCCACCAGAAGGTGCTCACCGCACTGACCGCCGGCTCCGGCGCGCCGGACATCACCGGCAGCCAGGACTACAACCTGCCGATCCTCGCCGACACCGGCGGCCTGGCTGACATCAGCCGGCACATCGCGCCGTACCGTGACAAGATCGTGCCCTACAAGCTCAACAACGGCTCCTACAAGGGGAAGGTCTACAGCGTGCCGTGGGATGGGTCGCCCAGCGGCCTCTACCACCGCCGCGACGTCTTCGAGCAGTACAAGATCGATCCCGAGAAGATCGAGACCTACGACGACTACGTCGCCGTCGGCAAGAAGCTCAAGGACGCGAGCGGCGGGAAGGTCAAGCTGTTCAACATCGCCAAGGAGGCCTGGAGCCCGCTGGTGAACCTGACCTGGCAGCAGGGCGGCGGCATCTACGCGGCCGACAGCGGGAAGGTCATCATCGACGACGACCGGGCGGTGCGTACGCTGACGCTCATCAAGCGGCTGTGGGACGAGGGGGTGGTCCACCAGAACATCGGCGGTGAGGCGACCAACGCCACCTACAAGGATGCCACCACGGCGGCTCCCCCGGGCGCGATCTGGCTGGCCAACGGCATCGTCGGCAACGCGCCGGAGACCTCGGGGAAGTGGGGCGTGAATCCCCTCCCGGCCTTCGAGAAGGGCGGCACCCGGACCACGGCCTTCGGCGGCTCGCAGCTCGCCGTTCCGGGCCAGGGCAAGCTGGTGGACGAGGCGTTCTCCTTCCTGGAGTTTACCCAGCTCAGCCAGGAGGGCAGCACCATCATGTGGACAGATGGCAACCTGTTCCCCGTCCTGAAGGACGCGGTCAACTGGTCGATCCTCAACGAGCCGGTGGCCTTCTACGGCGGGCAGAAGGCGCTGAAGCTGTACGCCGAGCTGAACTCGCAGATCCCGCCGTACACCTACGGCAAGGGCTTCCTGGAGGCCTCGCGCATCGTCGGTTCGGCCGTGACCTTCGCCCTGGACGGGAAGAAGTCACCCAAGGAGGCGCTGGCCGACGCAGCGAAGGAGATCCGTCAGAAGCAGGGACTCGACTGAGCTCTGGCCATCTCCTCCAATGGCCCGAAAGGAGCGCGCATGGCCGGAACGCTCGTCGCCTCGACCAGACAGGTCCCTTCGGCCTCACGGCTCTGGCTGAAGGCCGCCCCGTACCTGTTCATCTCGCCGTTCTATTTTCTGTTTGCCATCTTCGGCGCCTTCCCGATCGGGTACTCGCTGTGGATCAGCTTCCATGAGTGGCGCGGGTTGCGCGTCGGCGAGTTCGTCGGGCTGAGGAACTACGCTCTGCTGCTGGTCGACCCCGCGTTTGCGCGGGCAGTGGTCAACACCGCGGCTATCGGGCTCGTGTACGTGCCGGCTATGACGATCCTGAGCCTGACGTTCGCGGCGATCCTGAGCCGGGAGCTCCGCCTGCGGGGCGTCTACCGCACGGGCATCTTCCTGCCGGTCGTCACCTCGGGGGTCGCCGTCGGCATCCTCTTTCAGTTCTTCTTCGCGTCGCCCTACAGCCCGTTCAACGCGGTGCTGGGTCTCTTCGGTCTCCCCGCCAAGAGCTGGATCGGCGAGGAGTGGTTCATCAAGCCGGCCATCGTCGTGATGCTCCTCTGGCGCTGGGTCGGCTCCAACATGATGATCATGCTGGCCGGCATCCAGACCATCTCTCAGGAGCTATACGAGGCCGCGCGGATCGACGGCGCGAGCGGCGTCCAGTCCTTCTTCTTCATTACCATCCCCCTCATGGCGCGGGTCATCGCCTTCGCCATGATCCTCTCGACGATCGGCATGTTCAACCTGTTCGACGAGGTCTACCTCGTCGTCGGATCGGGTGGCGGACCGTACGAGGCCGGCCTGGTCACGGGCCTGCTGATCTACCGGACGGCCTTCGAGACCTTCAAGTTCGGCTACGCGTCGGCCATCGCCTACGCCGTGGGGGTGATCATCATCGCCCTGTCGATGCTCCAGATCTTCTTCAGCGAACGGACTGCGCGGTAATGGGACGACGGATTGACATGCCGAGGAGCGCAGCGCGGCAACGCGAGCGAGGAGTCTTGGCCGGATCGGCTGACGGGCCGGGGACAAGAGTCCTCGCTTCGGCTTGGAGTGACCCGTGCGGCGAGATACGGCGGCAATCGGAGGAGGGGTAGATGAGCACGGTGTCTCGATCAGCGGCGCTGTCTCGCGCGGGCGCCCGAGGGGCGAGCAGGAGGGCGCTCCTGGGGCGGGTGGCCCTGCACGCTGTCCTGGTCGTCGCATTCCTCCTGTTCATCTTCCCCTTCTACTGGATGCTGACCTCGTCGCTCAAGCCCCTCGCCGACATCTTCGCCGTGCCCATCCAGTTCTGGCCGGCTCGACCGTCGCCGATCAACTACCTCGAAGTGTTGGGTCTGGCGCCATCGCCGGTGATCTCGGGGCGAAGAGTCACGATGGCCCAGGCGTTCCTCAACAGCTCGATCGTCGCCGCCACCTACACAGGCGCGTCGGTGTTCTTCTCCTCGCTGGCCGGCTTCTCCTTCGCGAAGCTGCGGTTCTGGGGGAGCCGCGTGCTCTTCGTCGTGATGCTAGCGACGATGATGATCCCCAACAGCGTCGGCCTGATCCCCAACTACATCATCGTCGCGCGGCTGGGGTGGATCGATACCTGGCTGCCGCTCATCGTCCCCAGCGTGGCGTCGGCGTTCGGCGTCTTCTGGATGCGGCAGTACATCAGCTCGGTGCCGGACGAGATGATCGAGGCAGCCCAGATCGACGGGTGTGGTCCGTTCGCCGTCTACTCCCGAATTGTGCTTCCGGTGATCGGCCCGGGTCTGGCCGCGCTGACGATCTTCAAGTTCATGGGGAACTGGAACGCCTTCTTCGGGCCGCTGATCTACTTGAAGACGGCCGAGCTGTACACGGTGCCCATCTTCCTCGCGCTCCTGAACACGAGCGTCCAGGGCTACCCGATCCCGTACCAGTTGGTGTTCGCGGCGGCGGCGATCTCGATCGTGCCGATTCTCGTGATCTTCGTCGGAGCGCAGCGCTACTTCATCGCCGGACTGACCGCCGGGAGCGTGAAGTAGAAAAGCGATGCAGGGAGGCACCCATGCTGCACATTGGCTTTCATACCGATGCGTTCAACAGCGCCTACTGGGGGTTCGAGCAGTGCTTGCGGTGGGCGCAGCGCAACGACCTCCACTATGTCGAGTGCGGCGTCGTCGACGGCGTCACCTGGGGCCACGGCCTGGGCTACGTGCCCCACGTGGCCCTGTGGGAGGACCCGCTCCTCCTGCGGCGGAAGATGGACCGGTACGAGGTGCAGTTCTCGCAACTGGACGCTGCCTTTCCGCTGTCGATCCCCGAGGGGGCGACGCTCGGCGTCGAATACGTGCTGCACACCATCCGGTGGGCGAAGCTCGTCGGTTGCTCCCGGATCGACACCACCGACGACCGGGACCGGCCAGCGGGCATGACCGACCGCGAAGCGCTCGATCATCTGCGGCGGGTGTACGGCCAGATCCTGCGGGTGGCCGAGGCTTACGACATCACGATCAACATCGAGCCGCACGGCTACTACACGACCCGGCCCGAGTTCATTGGCGAGATGCTGGACTTCGCCGATTCCCCCTACCTCCGCCTGAACATGGACACGGGCAACACCTTCATCGCCGGTCAGGATCCGGTCGCGTTCCTGGCGCGATTCAAGGACCGGGTGAGCCACGTCCACATCAAGGATGTCAGCCCCAGCCTGGCGGCCGCCGCTCGGGGAGAGCTGACCGGGATCGCCATCAGCCACTGCGCGGTTGGCGAGGGGGTGAACGCCGAGAACATCCGCCGCTGCGTCGAGATCCTGGTTGATGTGGGGTTCGATGGCGTACTGAGCATCGAGTGCGAGGGCAACGGCGGGCCGCTGATCGAGCAGAGCTTGACCTGGCTCCGCGAGCTGGTGGCCGACGCGAATCGACGGGGGTAGGGATGCGGGTCGGGCTGGACACCTACACCCTGAAGGCGACAACGCTCAACGCCCACGAGATGATCGACTTCGCCGCGGCCCGGGGCATCCAGGGCCTCCAGTTCGACTCTGCCTTCGCGCTGAGCCCGCGGCTGGACGACGGCGAGATCGCTGAGGCACGCCAGCACGCGGCCGTGGCCGACGTCGAGCTGCTCGTCGGCATCCCGTGCGTCAACCCGCACCGGCCACCGGGGCGGGTCCTCCAGGCCGGTGGCGGCTCGCTGGCCGACGGCCTGGCCAGGTGCATCGTCGCTGCCACTGATGCCGGCTCCACAGTCCTGCGCACGGTGATGGGTGGGCGAAACGAGCGGCACGACCCCGATGTCCCGTGGTCGGTCCAGCTCGCCGACGTCGTCCGCGTCGTCGAGCGACTCGCGCCGCTCCTTCGTGAGCGCGGGGCGAAGCTCGCGTTCGAGAACCATCTCGACGCCACGACCTTCGATCTGCTCCGGCTCGTCGAGCGCGTCGGCGGTGACGTGGCGGGCATCTGTCTCGACACCGGGAACACGCTGCTGATGCTGGAAAGCCCGCTGGCGGCGGCGGAGCGGGTCGCGCCCCACGTGCTGACCACCCACCTGAAGGACGCCTATCTCTTCCTCGACGATGGCGGCCTCTGCTGGCAGGCGACGCCGGCTGGCGAGGGGGCCATACCGCTGGAGGCGATCGTCCGCCTGCTGGCGAGGTTCCGGCCGGAGCTCCAGTTGTCGATAGAGGACCAGGACCGGATCTTCCACGTGCCGATCTTCGATCCCCCGTTCGTCGCCCACTATCCGGAGCTCACCGTGGCCGAGCTGGCCGCGCTCGTTCAGCTCGCCTGGACCGGGCACGAGCGCATCACGCGGGGAGCGATCTCCCATCCGCACGACATCGAGGCGGTGCCCTGGGCCGAGCGCTTCGCCCCGCGCCTGGAGCGGGGGGTGAGCTATCTGAAGCGGCTTCTGGCACCTGGCGTGGTGCTTCGCGGATGAGGGGGCGGCCACGGGGGGCCGCCCCTACGATTGTGCTACAATGGCGCCCTGACAACCGGACAGGAGGCATCGATGACGGACAGCACGCGGCTCCCCATCTCCCGGATCGACCAGGTGTGTGTGGTCGTCCGCGACCTTCAAGGGGCGATGGAGCGGTACTGGTCGCTCCTGGGGATCGGCCCCTGGCGGGTCTATACCTACGGCGCCCCGTTAGTGAAGGAAATGACGTACCGGGGTCGCCCGGCCGATTACCGGATGCGGATCGCGCTCGCCCAGGTCGGCCCCACGATGTTCGAGCTGATCCAGCCGCTCCAGGGGCCGACACTCTACCACGAGTTCCTCGAGCGGGGCGGGGCGGAGGGCATCCACCACTTCGGCGTCTTCGTCCCCAGCCTGGACAAGGGCATCGCCGATGCCAGCGCGGCCGGGTTTGAGGTCGTCCAGAGCGGCCGGGGCTTCGGCGCGCGCGGTGACGGTGGCTACGCCTACCTGGGAACCGAGGACGCGCTCGGCGCGATCTTCGAGCTCATCGAGATCCCGTCGGTGCGGGTGCCGCCAGAGACGGTATATCCGGGCTGACCCCTCGAGGCAGGCCATCTCATCGGGCGGGTGCTCCGCGGCGACGTGGGTCAGGCTCCTCATCACTCGCCCGCCAGCTCCCACGCCTGCTGCGCCGTCTTCCCCATCAGCCAGGCGCGCTCGTCGGGCGAGAGGCCCGGATAGAGCAGGTCGACGAACGCCAGCGCGTTGTGGTAGCCCTCCCGGCCGCTCACGGGCGGGAAGTCCGAGCCCCACATCACGCGGCGTGGCCCGAACGCCTCCAACGCCAGCCGGGCGAAGGGCAGCGCCGCCAGGTAGGGGTACCCCGAGGCGGTGAAGCCGTAGTAGCCCGATACCTTCAGAAAGACGTTCGGCAGCTCGGCCAGGCGCAGGGCGGACCGGTAGGTCGGGTGGGGAGCCGGCTCGGCGGCGTCGGGGAAGCCGAGGTGCTCCAGGCAGAACGTCGCCCGCTCGCAGTGGGCCATCCGCTCGCGCGTCTCCGCCGAGGCCAGGTCCGCCAGCGAGCCGCGGACGGTCACCGCCAGCCCGAGTTCGTCGGCCTTCTGCCACACCGGGTCGGGGCAGGGGATCTGCACCCGCAGCCCCCGGATCCCCGGCCACGCTGCCCAGCGCGCTATCGTCTCGGGGGCGTCGGGCCGGGCCACGTCGACCAGCATCGCCGCGACGAACCGTCCCGGGAAGCGCTGGGTGCACTCGGAGAGGTAGCGGTTGTCGTACTCGCCCATGTGCTGGACGAGCACAGCCTGGTCGACGCCGTTCCGAAACATCTGGTCGACCAGCGACTCGATCGGCTCATACTTCCGCAGGCCGGCGTGGCAGTGGGTATCGACGACGGTGTACGCATGAGGAACGGCGTGATGCCAGGGCATCGTTCTCTCTCCTGGTCGGGGCGAACCTCGGTTCGCCCTGGTGTTCGCCCCGCTCAGCTCCAATCGGCCAGGCTCTTCTCCGCGGTGCGGATCAGGGCGGGGACGCCCTCGACGCCGGTGGCCGCGCCGGCGCGCAGCCGAACCCCCTGTTCAACAGGGTTCGCGCCGAGATGAGTTGCCTGGAGGATGTCGGCCTGGACGTTCGCGGCAACCTCCTCGGCGCGCTCGGCGTCGGCTTTGGCCAGGAGCACCACAAGCTCGTCGTCCCCGTACCGGCAGGCCAGGTCGTCCTTGCCAAGGGCTGCGCCGAGCAGGTTGGCGAGGAGCTGGAGCACCTTGTCCCCCTGATCGTCGCCGAATCGCTCGTTGATCGACCCTAGCCCCACGACGTCGAGGATGACGATCGATACCGCCTCGGTGAACTGTCGGGCTCGACACTGCTGGAGGAAATGCTGCCGGGTAAAGAGACCGGTGAGGGGATCGCGGGTGCGATCGCTGCTGCGCTCAAGCAGGGCGACCTGCGCTTCGAGCTCCCGAATCCTAGCCACCAGGCGGTCCTGCGACAGGGCGCGCGACACGATACGCGGCAACGCGCGGAACGCCTCGGTCGACTTCAGCACGTAGTCAAAAGCGCCGAGCGCCAGGCACTCGCGCGCGACCTGCTCGGAACGGACACCGCTGACGACGAGGAACGGCTCGTCGCTGCGCAGCGTCCTCATCGCGCGGATCAGATCGGGGGCGGACAAATCGGGCAGCTTATAGTCGAAGATGACCAGGTCGTAGCCCGTCCGCTCCAGGTGGTGGATCGCCCGGCGGGCGGAGGTGACAACCTGGACCTCAAAGAACGAGCTGAGCGCGTGCCGCATCTGAACCGTATCGTCGACCGAGCTGTCGACGATGAGGAGCCGCGGCCTCGATTCTGGTGCGGAAGCGCCGCGGGCGCTCGCATTGGTGGGACGAGTAGCTGGCATCGCCATCTTGATCCCCCGGTCCAAGACGTTGGCCGTCGGCGTCCCGCTCCCGGTGTCGCTTCCCATCCAGGCGCGATCCAGGCACCGAACCAGGCACCGAAAGTCCCATCGCCGTGCCAGTGCGGTCCACAACAGGCGCCTGGCGATCCGACTGCGCTTCCATTCTAACACAACTCGTGCGCTCTGGCGGTGCGGGTTTCTGGCAGACAGCTACCGCAAGACCGGTTCAAGGGCGAGCGTCGTCTAGCCCAAGGGCAAAGTGGATTGCGGCGTCGACCGCCCGCAGCTTCTCCGGGCTCAAGCCAGCCAGTCTCTCTCGCAACTGGCTCTTCGGGATCGTGGTAATGGAATCCAGATTGGCGGCGCAGCGCCTGGGCAGACCATCCGCCGGGCCGAGCTCGACTTCCGCACGGATCCCGCGCAGACGAGTGGTAACCGGAGCCACGATCACCAGCGCCCGGACCGCATACGCCTCTTCTCGGGAGAGCAGCAGCACCGGTCGGCGTCCAGCCGGCGGCGACAACTCGGCCCACCAGATCTCTCCGCGCCTCATTCCCACGGCTCCCCTGCCAGGACCTCCGCCGCATTCTGATCCGCAGCCCGAATCTCTTCGGGCGTTTCCGGGTATCGCCGGTAGGCCTGCACGTACTGGTCGATATCCTCCTGCTCCTGCTCCCGCCGGAGAAAGGCCTCGAGGACGTATCGGAAGAACTCGCTACGGGATTGCCCGCTGGCCTGGCGCCTGCGCTCGGCAGTCTCCAGGAGCTCGCTGGGGAGGCTGATACCGATCTTCACTGCTCTGCCCACGCATCACACTCCAACCGGAAGTCTCCCAACCGGGATTCCACCGGAGTTCTACCGGGAGCGTACCATGGTCTGAACACCCGCCGCAATGCCCAGGCCTCGATAGCCTTGATCTCGCCCGTCCCACACCCCGCTCGGACTTTGCCAGGCTCTGCGCCGCGGAGTATACTTGGCAGTGGTCATAACAATGTTCTGAGATGCTCCCATCGCCGCGGCAGCTCGGCTGCCCGGGCCGCGCGGCGATGGCTGAAGGCTCGGGAGGGTGTTGCGCCATGGCGCTACCAGGAGTAACCGAGGCGACGATCCGCCAGCACGCCTCGGAGGAGTCGTTCCGGCGCGGCGAGAGCTATTACGCGGAGGGTGCGGTCGCCTCCCTCGGGCGCCGGGGCGACGCGCTGAGCGCCGCCGTGTGGGGTTCCCAGCCCGAGCCCTACCGCGTCGCGATCGCCTTCGACCAGAGCGGCATCGTCAGCGCCGCTTGCGACTGCCCCTACACCGAGGGCGGTTGGTGCAAGCACATCGTCGCCACCCTGCTGGCCGCCCTCCGCCAGCCCGAGAAGGTCCAGGAGCGTCCACCGCTGGACGTCCTGCTCGCCGGCCTGAATCCGGAGCAGCTCCGGACCATTCTCCTCCGGCTCGTCGAGCGTCACCCCGACCTGGTGGAGGGCCTCGAGAGCCAGATCGCGCTGCTCGTGGTGATCCCGGCCGGTCCGGCCCCGGCGCCAGCCGGGGCGGCGAGCGTCTCGGTCCGACCCTCCGCGGCCGCCGAGCCGCTCCGGCCGCGCCCCGCTCCCCTGGACGTGCGCACTCACCGCCGCGCGGTCCGGGCAGCCTTCCACAGCGCCGACCGGCTGAGTTCCTCGGAGGCGTACTGGGCAGTTTCCGGGGTCGTCGGCGAGGTGCGCGCCGTCGTCGACCAGGCGCTGGCCTTCGTCCGGGCGGGCGATGCCTGGAGCGGGCTGGCTGTCCTCGAGGCCGTGACCGACGAGTTCAAGGACGCCTGGGAGACCCTCGACGACTCGAACGGCGAGATCGGGGACTTCTTCGGCGAGCTGGGGAATGCCTGGACCGAGGCCATCCTGAACGCCGACCTGAGCCGCGCCGAACGCGAGGAGTGGCGCGAGAAGCTCGAGGGCTGGCAGGCCGACGTTGGCGACTACGGCGTCGACGACTGCTTCCTCGCGGCCATCGCGGCGGCCAAGCAGGGCTGGGATTACCCGCCACTGCTGCGCGTCCTTCGCGGCGAGCCGGGCGCGCCGACGGCCGGTGCGGCGGCTCTCGAGGAAGAACGCGCCGACGGCCGCCGCGAGGACGAGGAGCACGACGAGGAAGACGAGGAGGATCTCGACGCAGACGACCTCTTCGACCCCGACCTGATCGACGTCCGGCTCACGATCCTCGATCGCCAGGGCCGCCACGAGGAGTACCTTCGGCTGGCCGAGGCGGCCGGCCAGACCACGGCCTACGCCACGATGCTGGTGCGGCTGGGGCGGGCCGGCGAGGCCGTCGAGCATAGCCTCCAGCGCCTGGCGACGGCGCCCGCGGCCCTGGAGGTAGCCAGAGCCCTGCGGGAGGCCGGGCAGCTCGAACCGGCGCTGCGGGTCGCCGAACGCGGTCTGACCCTCGAGGGCCGGAAGGTCGAGCTCGCCACCTGGACGCGCGACCTGGCCAGCGCGCTGGGGCGGACCGACCGGGCGCTGGCGGCCGGGCTGATCGCCTTCCGGGAAGACCCGAGCCTCGCCGCCTACCTCCGGGTCCAGGAGTTGGCCGGGCCGGGCTGGCCGGGGAGGAAGGCCGAGCTGCTCGATCACCTCCGGCGCACCCGGTCATTCCTCGCCAGTGGCCCCGTGGACGTCTTCCTGCACGAGGGCCTCGTCGCCGACGCCATCGCCGCCGTCGAGCGCGACGGCAACGACTCGCTGGTCCAGCGAGTGATGGACGCGGCGGTCGCGACCGACCCCGCCTGGGTCATCCGGACCGGGCGAAAGCGAGCCGAGCCGATCATGGACGGGGGGAAGGCCCAGCACTACGACGCGGCGGTGGACTGGCTCCGGCGGGCGCAGGAGGCCAGCAAGACAGCCGGTCGAGCGGCCGAATGGCAAAGGTATCTCGACGACCTCATCGCCCGCCACGGCCGCAAGTATAAGCTGGTCCCGATGCTCGCGGCGCTGCGGAAGAAGATGTGAGGTCAGCGGCGATCAGGGGAAGCAATAGTCCTCGAAGGCCTCGCAGATCGCCGCGATGTTCCGCAGGGGGATCTCCTGTCCGTAGACCGCGGCCAGGACCATCAGGCCACCCTCGGGCATCGCCATCGCGTCGATCACCTCTTTCACCTGCTGGCGGATCTCGGCGGCCGTCATGAACGGGAACCCCTGGCGATCCAGGTCGACGTTGGCGCAGAGCTTCCCCCTGTACGCGCGGACGATGCCCTCCAGGGTGTTGGCCCGCAACTGGGGATCGTGGACCGAGACGCCACACTCGACCAGATCGTCCACGATGTCCAGGAGGCGGCCATCCGAGGAGAGATAGACGTGCGCTCCGGCCGCCCGACAGGTCTGGAAGAGCCGCTTGAACATCGGCCTGACGTACCGGCGAAACTTCAGGGGACTGATCATCAGGCCACGCTGCGTGCCGATGTCGGTGTGAAAGCCGACCATGTCCACGCCCAGCCGCAGCGACTCGGCGATCAGTCTCTGCTCGTAGTCCTCCAGCATCGCGATGAGCCGGGAGATCTCGGGGGCATCCTCGGCGAAGTCGAGCATCAGGTTCTCGAAACCCCGGAGGACGTACAGGCGATCAAAGAGACGCTCTCCTGGCCCTCGGACGACGTGCCCGTCTCTCCGGAGCTCCTCGAAGTCCTCGCGGATCTCCCCCCAGTCTCTCTCCCCGCGCTCGGTCTGGGTCAGCGGGTCCGGCATCCGGTAGGTGTCCAGGGCGCTCCAGTCGGCCAGGGGATGGTCGACGACCTGACCCTCCAGGCCCTCCTGAATGTTGTACCAGAGACATCCCCAGTTGTCCCGGTAGTACTCCCCTTCCCGATAGACCACCGGCATCTCGTCGTAGAAGTCCTCGTCAGGCCGCGAATAGCGCGGGAATATCCGCGGATGATCCAGGACCAGCTTCTCCAGGTCCTCCCGGTACGTCCGCCAGCTCACCGGCGACAGCGCCACCGAGCAGGGGATCCACTCGGGATACCGAAACTCCACCGCGCGAAGATAGTTCTCCCGGTAGTTCACCAGCCGTCCCTCCGCAAGTGTTTCGCGCACCGTGCCTAGCGCGGCCATCTGTGTGCATCTGCGTTCATCTGCGGTTTCAACTCCATAGTCCCGGGCCTCCGCCTGACGGCTGACTGCTGATCGCTACGTGCGGATCACGCGTACCGGCCGTACGTCTGGATCGCCTCCGCCAGCGCAAAGACGTTCTCCAGCGGCACCTCCGGCTCCAGCATGTGCGTCGGCGCGAGCAGGAGCCCTCCTCCGGCCCCGACAGTCTCCATCCGCTCCTTCACCTCGCGCCGGACGTCGTCGGGCGAGCCGAATGGCATCGTGTGCTGGATGCCGATGGATCCCCAGAAGGCCAGCCGGTCGCCGTAGAGTCGCTTCAGCTTCGCCGGGTCCACGCACTCTGGCTGAACCGGATTGAGCACGTTCACGCCGATCTCGATCAGGTCGGGGACGATCGCCTCGGGGTTGCCGTCGCTGTGGTACCAGACGTGAATGTCGGGCTTGATCTCCCGGGCAGCCGCGATGACGGCGGCCAGGCGCGGCTTGAACCACTGGCGCCAGGTGGCCACGCGCATCATCATGCCGGTCTGCATGCTGACGTCGTCGCCGAGCATGAGGACGTCTACGTCGGCCTCGGCGAAGGCGCGGGCCGCGGGCTGGCGAAGGTCAGTGATCTTGTCCAGGAGTGCTGTGGTGAACTCGGGGAACTCGACCATGTCGAGGAAGAACTGGTCGTAGCCGCGGAGCTGCCAGGCTGTCTCGAAGTGGGTCGTGGCCAGGCCCGCCCCCACGGCCAGGTCGCGACCGTGGAACTCCCGGACGCGACGCCGCATGTGCTCGATCCGGAAGTCGGCGGCGAAGTCCGGCCAGGGGTACGCTTCCAGCTCGGCCAACGTGGTGAAGCCGCCCATCGGCCCGTGGATCTTGACGAAGTGGTAGTAGTCGCCGGGAGCGTAGGCCCGGCCCCACTCGTCAATGGTGACGCGCTCGGGGAGCCAGGAGTAGTACTGTCGGAAGCGGGCCTCTTTCCGGGGCCAGTCGGGGTCCGTCAGATCATCCGGCTTCGGGATGCGCCCCCAGCCCGTGGGGATGCTAAGACTGACGCTTCGGACGTCGACCCCAAAGAACTCCCGGGCGTCCCCGGCCCCGGTTCGGGTCTTGAACGCCTCCTCCAACGCGGGTGACAGGGAGCCGACATCCCAGGGCACCCGGTCAGGAATCTGCCGGCTCAGCGCAGTCACGACCCGCTCGCGGGAACTCATCATCGTCGAAACACCTCCCTCGCCCTGTCGATTCCCTTGTAAGGATACGCTGACGCCCCCTCCCATGGCAAGTCGTTTCCTGTTGGCGTCACCGCACGGTATCTTGCGGTGACGCCAACAGGAAAAGGGCTGCCGGAGGTGGGAACTATGCGGGCAAACAGAATCGACTCTGGCCGGTCACCAGGCATCCGTTTGGATCTGACGTCGATGCGCTGTCTCTTTCACGCGGGGGTTGTACAGATCACGCGTTGGCCAGCCGCCGGAGAGCACGGTGGCGAGCGCCGTCCCGATTCTTCGCTGGCACGCCGGGAGCGAGTCCGCGCTCCGCGCGGCGACGTGGGGAGTGACCAGCACGTTGTCCATTCGCAACAGCGGATGGTCGGGATCGATGGGCTCCTGCTCGAAGACGTCCAGGGCAGCGCCGGCAATCCATCTCTCCCGGAGCGCCCTGGTCAGCGCCCCCTCATCGACGAGCGAGCCCCGAGCAGTGTTCAGCAGGAAGGAGGTCGGTTTCATCAACCGAAGCTCGCGCTCACCCATCAGATGGTGTGTTTGCTGGTTGAGGGGCGCGTGTATCGAGACGAAGTCGGACCTGGCGAGCAACTGGTCGAGCTCGACCAGGGTCACTCCGGAGGTGGTGGCCGCGGCCTGGTCGACGAACGGGTCGGAGGCGAGGACCTGCACGCCAAAGCCGAGGGCGCGCTTCGCCACTTCGCGGCCGATCTCGCCGAAGCCGATGAGACCGAGTGTGCATCTCCAGAGGCTCGGTCGATCCCCGGCGATGGAGCGACCAAACCAGTTCCCCGCGCGCGTACACGTGTGCAGTGGCAGCAGCGGCTTGGCGCACGCGAGCATGAACATGATGGTATGATCGGCGACCTCGCGCGCACAGAACCCCGGCGTGTTGCAGACGGCGATACCCAGCTCGGTCGCCGCCTCGACGTCGAGCGTATCGACGCCAATGCCACAGCGACCAATGACCTTGAGCCTGGGCAGAGACTCCATCACCCGTCGCGTGATCCTGGCCACCAGCACCAGCAGTCCATCCGCGTCGCCAGCGGCCTGGACGATCTCGCCCTCGGCGCGCAGGTTTGCCACGGCCAGTGTGGCGCCGACCGGGGCCAGCTCCGCGGCGATCAGGGAGATATCCCAGTCGGGGGGCGCGTCGACCATGAGCACCTTGAACTTGCTGGCCGCCGTAGACATTTCCCGCGATCGCTCCCGCACCCGCCAGATTTCCGGCTACCGCCTGATCTCCGTGAGCAGCGCCTGGAGTCCCGTCGCGGCGATCCTCACGTCCGACGCCACGCTCAGGAAACGAAAGCCCTGCTCGATCCGACGGTTCGCTTCGCGCGCTCCGGAGAGGAACATGCCGGCGAACTTCCCGGTCTGTTTCGCCGCCGCCAGGACGCGTTGTACGCCCTGTTCGGCGTCCGGTGGCGGCTGGGGGAGACCTGAGGGATGCCCATAGGAGATGGCGAGATCGTTGGGTCCGATGATGCACCCGTCGACCCCCTCGACGGCCAGGATCGCCCCCGCATTCTCGGCAGCCTGTCTGGTTTCCAGCATGACCACGACCAGCAGCTCCTCATTGGCGCGCTGAAAGTAGTCCGAGGCCAGGTAGAACGCACCTCGGGCCGGGCCGCAGGAGCGCTGTCCGAGGGGCGGATACCTGGCCGCCTGTACGACCGCGCGCGCCATCTCGACCGTGTTCACGTAGGGGACGATGATGCCGTAGGCGCCCAGGTCCAGGCAACGCTGGACCAGGATGGAGTCGTTGCCGGGCACCCGGACGAGGGGCGTGGCCCCGGTGGTGAGGACCGCATGCACCAGCCGCTGGACATCGCCGACGTTCGTTTCGCCGTGTTGAAGGTCGACGAGCACGAAGTCGATCCCCTGGCCCCCGAGCACCTCGGCCATGAGGGAGCTCGCCGAGGCCATCGAGGCGCCAAGCGCCACCTGGCCCTCCCTGAGCGCTCGCTTGGTCTTGTTTGCCGCCATGTGGTCGGCCATCGTGTTGTTCCCACCCGTAATTCGATCGTGCGGTCGGCTACTCTCGCCGCTGGTGATAGTGGATCACCTCGTGCGCCGGGGCGGCGTCCAGGTGGATCTCGATCCCCGCCAGAAGCTCTCGCCCCCGTAGCTCGCGCTGCTCCTGGCTCGTCTGGCGAGTGACCCGGTAGATGGCCTTGGGATCCAGCTCCCGTGGCAGCAGGCGCACGGTTGGCCTGGGGCAGAACTGGCGACGGAAGGCCAGGATCATCCCCTCGCCCAGGTCGGGCCGGTGATACTGAGAGGCGAGCCATTGCCCCTCTGACAGCGTGTGCGGTAGCAATGGGTAGAAGTCGCCGACCGCGAGATGCCGCAGCGACCGAAACTCTGCCAGCCAGCGTCGACCGAGCTCCAGGTCCGGCGGCTCCTTCTCGTTGAACCAGCGCCAGCTCACGATGGCGGCGCCGCCCAGCATGCTGAAGAACGCGTAGCGTCGCTCGCGGGAGTCGACCGTCGGCGAGCTCGTGCCTCCCTGGTAGGTGTTGAAGTAGTTGCCGGGCAGCCAGTGGCCGCCGCCGTGCATGTGGCTCTGGATGGCCGCCGGATCTCCGGAGAACCAATCCGTGTGGAAGTAGCTGTGATGGTAGCGCAGGGCCTCGATGTCCATACGCCGTCCACCACTCGCGCAGCCTTCCATCACTATGCCCGGATGGCGGTCCATGAGCTCCTGCCAGAACTGGTAGAGCCCCTCGATGTAGCGAATCTCGGTGATGCCCTGACGGTCAACGGAATCGGCCGAGCGCCAGGCCGGTAGGTAATTCGCGTTGGCGTCGTGGCGATACCAGCCGATGCCGACATCCTCGATGATGCCGCTGATGGTGTCGGTCAGCCACGCTCGCGCTTCGGGCAGGCCGAAGTCGAAGATGTAGCCGCGGGCGACCGGCGCGGGCAGGAGCCAGTCGCGGTGCTCGCGAAACACCTGCGTGCCCTCGCAGACGCGCTCCGGCTCAAACCAGAGGCCGAACTTCATCCCGTGCCGGCGCACCTCGTCGGCCAGCGGCCGAAGCCCATTCGGGAAGACATCCTTCTGGACCGCGTAGTTTCCGACCCCGCTGGACCACGACGCTGGCCCGCCCGGGGCCGGCGGGGGAGTCTCGTACCATCCGGCGTCGACCACCAGGTAGTCTACCCCCAGCGCGGCGATCTTCGGGACCATGGCGAGGTGAGTCTCCCCCAGGGCGAGGAAATGCGACCGCGCGGTGGGATCGACAATCCCCAGGTTGCTGAACAGCTGGGGCAGCGGCGCGGCGCCGTTCTCCCTGGGCGCGACGTGCTGGTGGATGAAGCGACGGAGCGTGTTCTGGGCCCGCTGCCGATCGTCTACCCACGGGATCAGCACGATCCGCGGCGTGCGAATCCGCTCGCCCGCGTGCAGGATCAGGTGAGTCTGCTCCATCCCCGCCTCGATGCGCAGACGCGTGGCGTTGCGCAGCGCCGAGAGCTGGGTCTGGGGGATCCGGTTGTCCGGCTCCACGGCGAGTGGTGGTGCGGCGCCAAACCGGCTGATCCGGGCCTCCCATTGTCCGGACCAGCCGACCGCCGCCACGATGCCCCGGTAGCCACCCCAGTTGGCCTCGACGTTGAAGTAGGGCATGTCGCCGTTGGTCGAGCGACCCCCCACCGGCGCCAGCCGCAACTGGTTCCTCTCGAGCACGCGCTCACCCAGGTGGCGCGGCAGGATCGTCTGGCGTGGCTCGAAGGCTCCTGCCGTCGCGATGCCCCCCATCCCGTGGTAGACCATCAGTTCGTGGTAGTCCGTTGCCAGCACCAGGTTCAGCGCCCGGATGTCCTCCAGGAGCGACGTGTCGTTCGCGCCGGTGTTGCGGAAGGAGAGCAGCCATTCGACCGCCGGAACGTCGACATAGCTGGTCGCCTCCCAGTCGACCTCCATCCCGGTCGACGGGTCGGTGAGCACCAGCGCACACACCGTGCGTCCGTTCCCGGCGGAACGTCTGATGGTTCGTCGCCAACCCGGCAGCAGCTCCTCGGACTCACGCTCGCCGTAGCGAAAGGAGAACGGCAGCGCACATGAGAGCCATCCTTCTTCGCCACCGCTGCCCAACCGGGCAGTCCCCTCGCCCGCGCAGACCCGCTCGATCCACCGGGCCATCGTCCCAATCTCCGACGATTGCACATCGTTCATTAGGTTACCCCTTCCTCCTACCCTCTCATTCCAGTCATCGCCAGCCCTCGAACGAACTGCCTGGACGCGAAGGCGTAAATGAGCATGACCGGGACGACTGTCAGCATCGAGCCCGCCATCCACATATCGTACCGCTCCCACCACAGGTCGCGGAGCCCGGCCAGGACGATCGGCAGTGTCTGCTTATCGGGGCTGCGCAACACGATACTCGGCCACATGAAGCTATCCCAGCTCCCCAGGAAATGCATGATCGCGAGGGCCGCCAGCGGAGCGCCGGACAACGGGAGCATGATCTGGCCGAAGATCCGCCATTCGGACGCGCCGTCGATTCGACACGCGTCGATCAACTCCGAAGGAACGGACTCCATGAACTGTCGCAACAGGAAAATGCCGAAGGTCGACCAGAGGCCGGGCAGAATGATCGCGCTCAGCCCGTTGACCGCGCCGATGTCAACCATGAAGATATACAGGGGCACCATGACCACGGCGAATGGGACCATCATCGTCGAAAGCAGCAAGGCGAAAAGCTGGTCCTTGCCGGGGAACTGATACTTGGCAAAGACGTAGCCATTCGCCGCGGAGGTCAGCAGCACCGCCACCGTCGTCAACACCGCGACGATGGTGCTGTTGCGAAAGGCCGCGACAAAGTTGACGCGCAGGATGATCGCGGCGTAGTTGTCCAGTGTCCAGACCTGTGGCAGCAGATACATGGAGCTGGTCAGCTCTTTGAATCTCTTGAACGATCCGAAGATCATCCAGATGAAGGGAGCGGCGGCGATGAAGGAGAAGAGGAGGAGGACCACGTGGAGCGCTGCCTGGCCAAGGTATCGCCGAAGCGGCAGCGCTGAATCGACTACCAGGCGCATGGTCTGGCTTCGCACGGTTTCAGTCCCTCCGCCTAATCCTGGTTCCTGGTGCGATCTGGCAGGCCTGATGCCTGCCAGATCGCACCGAAAACGAGCACTAATACGACCACCTGGGCCGGAGTAGCTTGAACTGCACAACGCTGATGACGAACACAAACGCAAGCTGGATCAGTGCCGCCGCGGCAGCGGTGCCAAAGCGCATGTTCGAGAAGGCTTCCTGGACGATCAGCAAGTTGAACACGTAGGTGGAGTTACCCGGTCCCCCGTTGGTGAGGACGACGACCCCTGTATAGACCTGCAAAGAGCCGATGGCCAGGAGCACCATGACCAGGACGAGCGTGTGTCCCAGCAATGGCAGCGTAATGTACCAGAAGCGCTGCCACTCGCTCACGCCGTCAACTCGGGCCTGGTCGTGCAGCTCACCGGGGATGTTCAACATCCCCGCCGTCAGGAGCATCACATAGAACCCGAGCCCCTTCCAGACGTCGATGGCCGCGATGCTCGGCAGCGCCGAGTCCGACGAGGCGAGCCAGCGAGAAGTGGGTAGCCCGATGGAGCGCAGGATCCGGTTGAACATGCCGACATCCGCGTCCATCAACATCCGGAACAGCAGCGAGATGGCCACCAGGGAGACGACCACTGGCAGAAAGATGAACCCCTGGTAGAGGTTGGTCCCCCGTTTGACGCTGACCAGGCAGGTTGCCACCAGCAGGGCGAGAGGCAACATCAGCACGAACTGCATTGTGGCCAGGAGCAGGGTATTCCGCATGGCGATGAACAGCAGCGGGTTCAGTGAGAGTTTGTAGAAGTTCGCCAGCCCGATGAATGAGCTCGCCGCGGGACGGATGGGGTCGAAGTCGACCACCGCCAGCCACAAGCCGCGGAACATCGGGATGAAGTGAAACAGGCTGTAGGAGATCACGGTTGGAACGAGCACGACGGCGCCGAACCAGAGCTGTGGCCGACGGACGATCTTTCGGATGGCCTGGCCCACACCTCCGGCTCGGTCGGTGACTCTGGTGGCAGTGGCAGCCGCGCTACGAGCCCTGGAAACCATCATTCCCTCCTGAGACGAAGCAGACCTCTCAGGAACCGTATTTCTTGAGGTCCTCCAGATACTGCTTGTACTGCTGCTCGAACAGGTCCTGCAATTGCTTCGCTCCTTGCTCGGCGGTAAGCTTCCCCTGCCGGACCTCGTCGCCGACGGCATTGGCGTGCTTGTCGATTTCACCCGCGTAGCCGAATTCTTCGCCGTAGTACTCCACGCGATTGGCGTGCCTCATCAACCGCTGGGCCGACGTCGTCTCCCACTTGTCTTTCTCCGGCCACCTCGCCGGATCTTCGTTCACGGCGCGGAAAGAAGAGGCCAGGGCGGTGCCGCTGAAGGCGTAGGAACCCCAGATCCACTGGGCGTCCTTGGTCGTCATGAACCTCAGGAACTCCGCGGCGATGTCCTTGTTCCTGGCGGCCGTATACCCGATGAAGCCCCAGCCACCTTCGCCAATGTACAGGGGATCCGTCGGCGACACGGGACCCTTGACCGGCGGAGCCATAGCGATCTCGAAGTGGTAGCCCAGCGGCCGGCCCCGCAGCGAGGGGCTGATCGCCGCGCGGGCGATAGCTACCTTGCCGGCCAGGGCTGCGTTCGTCCCAGCGGTGTTGAGTTCGGACTCAATCCCCAGCTTCACCGGGGTCTCGATGAGGAGCTTGAAGGCGGTGATGCCTGCCTCGGAATTGATGTTGAACTTCTTCGTGTCCTTGTCCCACCACTTGACGCCCTGGCTACGAATCATCCCCAGGAGGGATGCGGATACCCAGCCTTTGCTGCTCAGGCCCCAGCGACTGACCGTGCCGTCGGATCCCTTGACCATCAACGGCTTGGCGGTTTCCCAGAGATGCTCGTAGCTGTCAAAAAAGTCCTTGCCGTTCCACGGCGGGGTCTTGTCCTTGATCCCGGCCTTCTCGACGTCCTCGAACGGAACGTTCAGGAGATGCCCGACGTTGTTGATCTCCACGGGGACGCCCCAGATCTTGCCGTCATAGGAGTACGCCCCGATGGCGTCGCCGACGAAATCCTCCTTGGGGTTGACCTGCATCTCGCGGTAGAGTGGGGTCACATCGACCAGCACCTTGCGCATGAGCAGGGGCAAGAGCGCCTTGCCCATGAGGCAGTGGACGTCCGGCGGAGCGCCGGCGGCGATCGCCGCGACCACCGCGCCAACCACGTCCCCCGCCTGCGGCTCAACGGTCAGCTTCGCGCCCGTCTTCTTCTCGAAGGCGGCCACGAGCTGGTTGTAGGTCTCGACGTGCGGGTCGTACTTGAGCCCCCATAGCGTGCCCTGTTTGCCCCGAATGTTGGCGCTGGGCGCAGCCGCTGCCTGGGCGGTGGCGGGCGCCTTGGCGACCGGCGCCGCCGCCGGCTTCTCAGTGGGCTTGGGCGCCGCAGTCGGCGTCGGTGCCGGCGGTGCGCCGCAGGCAACCACCAGCAGCGCCGCGCTGGCGCCGGTCATCCCGGCGAGGAGAACTCGTCGACTGAATCGCCGCGGGCGAAGATCGCTTTCCACTTGGGTGACCTCCTTCACTCCCGGTATTTTCTCCGGTGTTTTCTCCGGTGTTTCGTAATGACCACCACACTCGAACCGTTCAGCCAGCGTTCCTGTACGAGGATCCCTCCTTCCCCGGGCTCCACGCCGAACACCTCGTAGAGGGATGATGCTTCGCCGGGTGAAACCCAGCTTCTCGGCACCCGCCTCCTCCAGCCGCCGCGGAAAGTCCTTGATCATTCTGGGGCCGCCCCACACCCCGCCAGGACGAGCGGACCCCGTTCTGGACCTTTCCCAGGAGGTATTCGGCAGAATCATGAATCGATCGTGAGTCTAGTGGGCCCTGGGCAACGCGTCAACGGGTCGTGGGCCAAAAGGGTGCCAACAGGGTGTCACCAGGGTGCCAGCGGCAGGCTGATCCTCGTCGCCAATTGACGACCCGTCAATGGAAAAGCCGCTCACTCGCCGGCCGCTTGCACAGCGAAAGCAAGTGGACCGGCGCCAACTCGCTGGACGGTGCGAACTCGTCGCTCTGAACGTAGCGCACCATCTGATCGAGCAGGTAGGCCGCCGCCGGGTCCACCTGAAGGTTGGGCGCGCCGATCTCTCGCCGCTTCGCTCCATCGAACAGACCGTCGGCCAGACGAAAGGTCGTGAACAGCAGCTTCCCGCGCCCCACCCGTGCTTCGAACAGGTATGCCAGTCGCTTGCTTCGCTGCGGCGCATCCACCGCCTGGACCACCACCGGCAGCTCGGCCGGCAGCGCGTCGAGACAGGCGAGCGTCCCACCCTCGACGAGGTGATAGAACTGCCAGTCCAGACAACCCTCGTGCGGGAAGCGATCCATCAGCGGGTGTTGTCGGACGACGGCGCCGGTCAGGGCGAAGTCCGCGGTGGGGAAGAAGATCCACGAGCACCAGGGCGGCATGAAGCGCGAGAGGATCGGCTCGTGGAGGTGATCCGGCCCGACGAGCGCGAGGACCGACCCGCCGTTGAGCAGGAAGTCGATGTCGTGAGGGACGACCAGCCCATCGGTGATCGCGACCTCGCCGTCGTACAGCCGGTACGGATCCCAGGAGCGCGCCCGTCGTTCTCGAACGTCATAGACCGGCATGAACGGGTACTGCGCCAGAACGGTGGGCAGCCGACGAGAACAGGCGACTGGACGATCGGTCCGGCGGAGGATCACCGGGGGGAAAACCCAGAAGTCCCAGCGGTTCTGCGTGGCACGCCCGTGGACCTCGCACGCGGCCTCCAGCGTGAGCTTCTGCGGCCGCGCCACCCGCGGCAGACGCGTCTCGAGGCCGCCCACGACCGTCACGTGTCCGTTCGGCAATCGCCGTGGCGGCAGCTCTCCCTGCGCCACCACGCCGGCAGTGCCACTCAGCGACCAGCGGACCACCACAGCGTCGGCATCGGCGACGCCGAAGTGCGAGACGAGCAGCTCGGCGGTAAACGTCTCCCCGGCGAAGTAGTTGCGCTCCGGCGCGGCCATCAGCACGACTGTGTCGTCCGCGAAGCGTCGCACTTCTTCCGCGGTGGTGAATCCTTTGTCCCGAAAGAAGCCGTCGACGTAGCCGATCTGCGCCCAGGAGCGGCCGTTGTTGTCTTCGAACGAGTTCATGTGCCAGCCGGCCATCCCTGGCGTCCGCCGCACCTTCTCGAACAGCTCCTTCATGTAGATCACCTGCTGGTGACCGGCGGCGCGCAGGAACTCCGGCCACTGATCGAGCATCCTCCGAGCCGCCAGCGCCTCGCGCGTGCGCCGCAGCCCGGTCGGGATCAGGTGGCCCTCGTAGAGCGGCTCGTCGTCCAGGTTCGGGTAGCTCGTCGTCAGCGTGTGCTCGTGGGCGATGACCGGGCGGTCAGCGCCCCGGATATAGTGGAAGAAGGTGCCGCGCGTGTCCGGGCTCGCCCCGGTGATGAGGCTGGGCACCAGCAGGTCGCCGAGGCACTCGGCTTCCGGGGGCACCCGGACGAAGCCCGAGTTGTCGACGTACAGTCGAGTGGGATCCAATTGGCGCCCCCGACGGATGCGCTCGTTGATCCAGGGGGAGTGGACCCCGTAGCGCCCCTCCGCGTCGGCCGGCAAGAGCTCGTTGCCGACGCAGTGGACGATCAGCGACGGGTGCGGTTGGAACTCACCGATGATGCGTTCCCACTCGCGAGCCAGGAAGGGCCCCGCCTTCTCGACGTAGACCGTGTCGAGCATATTCGACCAGTTGGGCAACTCGCACTGGATCAGCAGACCCTCCTCGTCGGCCACGTCGAAATAGGCCCGCGGGGGCACCCACGAGTGGCACCGTGTCCCGTTGAAGCCGTACTCTCGATATTTGCGGAAGCGCGCCACGTAGGGTTCCCTGTCGGCGGGCGGATAGCCCTGGTTGGGGAAGATCATAAAGTCGACGTCGAACCGCTGGAAGATGGGCTGCCCGTTCAGGAGGACCATCAGCCCGTCGATGCATACCTCGCGCATGCCGAAGCGCTCGCGGAGTTGGTCCAGCGGGGCGCCGTCCCGGCCGACGATCTCGACCTCGAGCAGGTACAGAAAGGGATCGGCCGGCGACCACGGCCGGAGGGGTGCGACCACCGGAACATCCGCCTGCCAGAAGTCGCCCCGATTCTCCGCCACCACGGTGGGACCGGCGCCCAGCGATTCGTCGGTCCAGGCCCGGGCCCGACAGACCACCCGCGCGCTGGTGGGCAGGTGCTCCGCACCCTGGAGGTGGATCTGGCAGCGGGCCACCCGCTCGGCCAGACGTGGCTGGATGGCCACGCGCTCGACGTGCGCCCGCGGCAGGCGTAGCAGCCGGGCTGGACCGAGGAGCCCACCGGGATTACCGGAAGTGGCAAAGTTGCGCTGCCATTCGTGGTAGTTGATGAGATCCGGGCGCCAGCTATCCACGCTGAGCGCGACGAGGTTGGTCTCGCCCGGTCGAATCGCCGCGCTCAGGTCAAACCGCTGGGGGGTAGCGATGCTTTCGCCTTCGCCGACGAAGGTGCCATTGACCCAGCAGCGGGTCAGCCAGTTGACTCGATCGAGCTCCAGGACGATCCGGCTGCCGGCCCAGGCGGGATCAACCGGGATTTCCCGGGCGTACCAGGCCATGCCGTGATACCGACGGCGCCACAGGAGGCTGCGCAGCTCCATATGCGGATCGACGTCGCCGAACCCCTGTTCCTGCCAGGAGCCGGGGACCCGAATCGTCCGAGGCCGCAGAGCGCCTGGCCAGCCGGCCTGCTCCCCGGCTCGTTCGGCATCGAGCTCGAAGGACCATTCGCCATTCAGGTTCTGGCTGCCGCGGACCGAGTCCTCGGTGCTCCGACGAATACCCGTCAAGCTCATCGGTCGCTTCTCCTTCTCATCGCGCTCATCGCGCTCATCGCGCTCATCGCGCTGTCGAAGGGTTGGACCACGAAGCTTTCGTCGCTTTCGTGGCTTTCGTGGTCCAAACCCTCGCCCGATGCCGCTACTGTAGTAGGTATCAGGAAGTTTTTGATGGTTTTGGGGACACCCCAAACCCCGCCAGGACGGGCTCCGCCCTTCCTGAACCTTCCCGAGACACGGTAGGTATCAGGAAGCTGACGATGGTTTTGGGGACACCCCAAACCCCGCCAGGACGGGCTCCGCCCTTCCTGGACCTTCCCGGGACGCAGGTGAACTTTCCGAGACCTACTGTAGAGGTCATCGGGGAGCGCGTAAACCGGTTACGGGCCACGATGGTGCCAGCGGGGTGCCGCGGCAGTGCCACCGGGACGTGGGATTCGCCCTCATCGCTGTCCAGACTGCCCACCCAGTGCGGTCGGGCCGCGCGCATGCACGGGGCGTGGGATGCCTTCCCCGCGGTGGCGATTGACGACGCCGTCGGGCCGCGCGCATGCACGGGGCGTGGAGCGACGGGGCGTGGAGCGACGGAGCCGGCTTCGCCGCGTCGCCCCGTCGCTCCACGCCCCACGCTCCACTCTTGTCCCACCGGGCGCGGGCGGGATAGAATGTGTTCGCTATGGAGCAGCGAGCCTTCAGTGAGCAGGTCCGTGACGCCCTGATCCGGTTCCACGATCGCGCCTATCTCCAGGCCCATCCCCTGGCCAGGCTGCTGCTGAGCGGACCCCTCGACGGTCAGGAAGGAGCCCGCTTGCAGCGGCTGCTGCTCGACACCATCGAGGAGATGAAGCCGCAGATTGGTGGCCAGATCGCTCAGCCGGAATGGCGCCGCTATCGCTGCCTTTTCCTGCGGTATGTCGAGGGGCTGACTCACGAGCAGGCCACCCAGCGGCTGAACATCAGCCACCGGCAGGGCCACCGCGACCATCACGAGGCTGTGGAAAGGCTGAGCAGCCTCCTCTGGCAGCGACGACAGGCCCAGTCGAGCGCGCGCGGCGGCGACGCGGTCGCGAGCGGCCAGAAGGTGATGGGAGAGGCCACCGGAAGCCCGCTGGAGGTCGAGCTCCGGAAGCTGGAGCAGGCCGCTGGCCACGGTCCGGCCAACCTGGCGATGGTCCTCAGCGCCGCGCTGGGCACGGTGGCCGATCTGGCTGCTGTCCGGCAGGTGCAGGTCCAGGTCTCCCTGGAGCCCGATCTCCCGCCGGTCGCGATGAGCGCCGATGCCCTGCGCCACGCCTTGCTGAGCGTCTTGAGCTACGTGCTGGAGAACTGCGCCGGGGGCTCCATCGACCTGGGGGCAGCTCCCGCGACCGGGTCCATCCAGCTCTGCCTGGTTGCCCGGCTTGGCAACCTCGGGAGACCGGCCGGTGGCCGTGATGGGGCGGGAGGGGGGGAGGACACTCGACTGACCGTCGGCGAACGCTTGCTGGAGCTACACGGCGGATCCCTGGAACTCGCCTGGCAGCCAACGCTCGCGGTGGCCACCACGGTGCTCCTCAGACTGCCGGCAGTAGAGCAGGCGAGCGTGCTGATCATCGACGACAGCCACGACTTCGTCCAGCTTCTCCAGCGGTACCTGCGCGGACATCCCTACGAGGTTCTGCCGGCCCACAACGCCGAGCAAGCTCGGCAACTGGCGTGCGAGGGTCGTCCCCAGATCGTCATCCTCGACGTGCTCATGCCCTCGCAGGACGGCTGGCAGATCCTTCAGCACCTGCGGCGTCTGGATCAGATGAGGGAGGTGCCGATCGTGATCTGCTCGGTGCTCAACGACCGAACGCTGGCTCAGTCGCTCGGCGCGACCCGCTTCCTGTCCAAGCCGGTCACGCAGCGTGCGCTCCTGGCGGTCCTCGACGAGTGTCGGGCGATGAGAGCAGCGAGTCGAGCGCGCTCCGCAAACAGTGGATAAGCTCGGGCACCGCAAGACCCCCCTCGCGGGTGATCGTGCTGATCTCGGCGGTCACGCTCTCGCCGATGGCCGTGCCGGCCGTCACGACGATCACGGGGATGGGGCGCAAGTCCGGGCTGGATCGCAGCCTGCGCAGCACCTCGTAGCCATCCATCCCCGGCATAAGGAGATCGAGCAGCACCGCCTGGGGACGGTGTGTCTCGATCAAGTCCAGGGCCTCCTCGCCGTCGAGTGCGAACCACACCCGGCGGTGGGGCGCCAGCGACCGCACCATCACCGCCAGCAGCCGGGCCATCTCCGGATCGTCGTCGACGACGACCACACGATTGATCTCGCCCAGGGCAGCCAGCGCGCTGCCCAGACGCTCGCGCTCGACTGGCTTGACGAGGTACTCCGCGACGCCGAGACCGCGGGCAGCCTCCGGGCGTTTCAGGTGAACCGAGCACATGATCACCGGGACTGCCGGCCCTCGCGACAACACCTCCGAGACCGCTTTCCGATCGTGCTGTCCGTCAGTCTCGGTCACGATCACCGCCTGGACAACGTGTTCGTCCGCAATCTGTCGCAACGCCTCGGCGTGGGCGGCCGGGATGAGACGATAGCCCTCGAGGTACCGTTGCAGTAGCCTGAGGACCTGTTGATCCTGGCCCAGCACGGCAACCACCGCATCGTCCCCCTGGGTAGGGTGGGGGATCGCATCGGCCCACGTGTCCCACGGATCCCGAATGGCGCTGGCAGCCACGTTGTCGGAGACCGGCAGACTGAAGCGAAAGGTGGTCCCCTTGCCGAAACGGCTCTCCACCCACATATTGCCACCGTGCATCTCGACGAACTGCTTGCTGATCGTCAGGCCCAGGCCGCTTCCCCCGGCGCGGCGCTGGCCGGCCGCCTCCAACTGACGAAACTCTTCGAAGACGTGCGGCAGATCGCCCGGCGCGATCCCGATTCCGGTGTCGGCGACGTCGACCACGACGTCCCTGTCGCGCACTGTCGCGGAGAGCTGCGCTCCACCGGCGTCGGTGAAGCGCGCCGCGTTTCTGAGCAGGTTCATCACGACCTGCCGGATGCGCGTGCGATCGGCGTAGATCGCCGGCAGGTCCGGTGGCACGTCGACCGCCAACGCGAGTCCCTTGTTCTGGAACAGGCCACTCACCGCGGCGCCGGCCTCGTCGACGACCTCGGCCAGCGAGGTCCACTCCTTCTGGAGGCCCATCTGGTGGGCCTCGATCTCGCTCAGATCCAGCACGTCGTCGATCAGGCTGGACAGATGATAGGCGGCACGGTAGATCGCCTCGACGTCTGACCGATAGGTCGGTGGGAGGGTCTGACCATCGTAGGAACCGGGCGACATCACCATCATCTCGCTGAAACCGGTGATGATGTTGAGGGGCAGGCGGAGCTCGTGGCTGACAAAGGCGGCGAAGCGAGCCTTGAGCTTGCGCGCCTCGTCTGCCGCCTGTCTGGCCCGGGCGAGTTCCCGGTTGACGATCCCGAGACGATGGTACGCCTCATTCAGTCCCTTGAGCGCCCGCACCAGATCGCCCCGGTGGTGTTCGGCCTCCCGGGTCTTCGCCAGCGCCTGCTGGTAGCTACTCCACGACCAGTCCAGAGCGGTGTACAGCGGGTGCGTGATGAGCCAGGAAAGGGCTACCGCCGTCCAGACCATCGCCTGAGCGCTTCGGACGGCCTGGTCGGTGATGGCGATGGACAGGGCCGGCAAGCCGAACGCGAGAAATGCGCTGGAAGCAACGGCGACGGCGATCCCGCCACGCTTGCCCAGTAGTGTGGTACCCACGAGCACCAGCAAGGCGAACCAGGGGACGGTGGCGTCGGGGGAGAACAGGCGCAACGCGAGGACGAGGCTCCCACCCAGGCTGGTGACGAGCACGATCGAGGCGACGGTGACCCAGCGTCCCCGGAAGGCCAGTGAGATCAGCACGCTGGCCAGCAGGCAGAGCGTGACATTCCCCGTCGGCGCGATATCTCCCACCAGAAACGGGTCCGGCACCACCATCACCAGGACCGCCAGCGCGAAGGTCCCCGCGAGCGCAAGGTCCAGGGACGACAGACGAAGCTCCAGCAAGTCGGAGGAGTGCACCTGTTTCGGCGCCCGGCCAATCACCGCGTCTGTCTCGTGTGCGTACATGTGGTTGTCCCTCCGCCGGTGATTCCCGATCCGACCCGGAACCGACAACGGACACCCGGATGGTCGGCGCTGCCAGGACGTACGTCGAAACGTCTCGGGCTTCACATCTTCCCGATTCAGAAAAAGCCGTTGTACGACCCGTCGATGCGCGCGTCGATGAGGGCTGGTCCTGGCGTCGCAAAGGCGCGCTCGAGCGTCGGGCGGATCGCATCCGGCTGATCGAGACGCCACGCCGGAAGATCGAAGGAGGCGGCGAGCCTCGCAAAATCGAGGTCGGGGTCGCACAGATCCATCCCGATGAACTTGCTGCGACCGGCCGCCTCCCCCCGGTAGTGCACCAGGTTGATCTTGAGCACGCGGTAGGCCCGGTTGCTCAGGATGATATACTTGACCGGAAGCCGGTAGTGAGCAGCAGTCCAGAGTGCCTGGTTGCAGTACATCGCGGACCCGTCTCCGATAACCGCAACGACCGGACGGTCGGGCAGTGCAAGCTGAACTCCGAGCGCTCCGCCCATCCCCCAACTGATCGCCCCACCACTGGCCCGGAAGAAGTCGCCGGGTTCCCGAAAGGTCAGGCTTGCGTGTAACACCCCCGAGTTGCTGATCGCCTCGTCGACGATGACGCTGTGCGGTGGCAGACAGTCACGTAGCTCGGCCATCAGGCGAGTAGCGTGGATCGGCCGCGCATCCCAGTGGGCCCGCACCTCCCGGATGAACGCCTCGTCTTTCTGCCGGCGCTGCGCGGCCAGGCGCTGGCACCGCGTGCTGGCGTCGTCGCGCTCAGTGTCGGTCTGCACGGTGTCTACCGCCGCGGTGAGCTCAACGAGCGCCGTCTTCGGGTCCGCGACCATCCCCACATCGGCACGGTAGGTCTTGCCGATCTCCCGGGCGTGTGAATCGACGTGGACGAGCCTCGTCTCCGGTCCGAAAAGGCGGCCAGATGCGTAGAGAAACCGGCTGAACAGGTTCGTACCAATCCCCAGCACGACGTCGAACATCGCGAGAAGGTCCCGAGTTGCGTGGCTGTGTACGTTGAGCGACCCGAGAAACTGCGGATGGGCGTTGGGAAAGTTCACCCCGGAGTACGTCGTCGAGTAGACCGGTGCGCCAAGCAACTCGGCGAGTGCGACCGCCTCGGCTGTTGCATCGGACTGAGCAACACGGTCGCCGACGATGATCGCCGGCCTCCGGGCGTGGGCCAGGAAACTGGCTGCTCGCTCCACCGCGGAAGCATCTGGACGGTGACGGTGGTAGGCGGGAGCGGCAGACTCGACCGGCGCATCCGTCGTTGCGTCGAGCACATCCCAGGGGAGCGAGAGAAACACCGGGCCCGAGGGTGGCTCGGCCGCGACCTGAAACGCCCGGCGGAGCGCCGTCGATAAGTCGGCCGTGTGGTGCACTTCGGCGCTCCATTTGGTGAACTGCTCGGCCATTCGGGCCAGGTCGGCGCCCAGGACCGGCTCCTCGAGGAGCAACCGGGTATCCCACTGGCCGGCAGTGACGACGAGAGGTGTTCCGCCCCGGCAGGCGTTGGAGACGAGGCACAGGGCATTAGCCAATCCGGCCGAAACGTGGACGTTGATCAACGCGGGGCGATGGGTTGCTCGCGCGTAGCCGTCGGCCATGCCGACCGCCACCGACTCCTGGAGCGCCAGGACGTACTGGATGTCCGGGTAGTCCTGGAGCGCGTCCAGGAACGGACTCTCGGACGTTCCCGGGTTCCCGAAGACGTACTGGACCCCGTGGGCCCGCAGCGTCTCCATAACTGCTTGCTTGCCGGTTAGCGCCGTCACCGCAGGTACCCTCCGCTGTTAAGTAGGTATCAGAAAGTTTTTGATGGTTTTGGGGACGCCCCAAACCCCGCCAGGACGGGCTCCGCCCTTCCTGGACCTTCCCAGGACGGTGCTCAGAGCGTTCTTGATGGTT
>JACPQP010000182.1 GCA_016190465.1 Chloroflexota bacterium | reverse complement strand
GGAGGGGGGCGAGGGGGTCAAAGGTGTTTCGGGTGGGTCCAGCCCTGTATTGTGTTCGCTCTGCGTAGCTGGTCGCGTGTTGCGAAGTGCTCATCCTCCTTTCCAACGTCGACCTTGCCAACGTCGACCTTCATCCAGCGAGGTATCCGGTCTGATCGCGGCGCGCCGGGCGACCAGATCGTTCTCTCCCTCTACTCCCGTACTTTCTCGCACGAGGGGACACGGTGATGCCCTACCTCCCCGTAATCCCCGTCAGCGCCACGCCGCTGACGAAGACCCGTTGGGCGAGGAAGAAGATCACCAGGATCGGCACGAGCATCAGCACCGAGGCTGCCATCACCAGCGCCAGGTACTGACGTCCGCCGAAGTAATTTGCCTGCATAGCCATCAGCCCAAGGGCCAACGTGCGCTTGGAGTCGCTGGTGATGTAGAGCAGCGGCCCGAAGAAGTCGTTCCAGTGGTGGATGAAGGAGAAGATCGCCACCGTCGCCAGAGCGGGCTTCGAAAGAGGTAGGACAATCCGCAGAAAGATGGTCAGGTAGTTACCGCCGTCGATCTCGGCGGCGTCGGCCAGCTCCGGCGGCAGCGACAGGAAGAACTGGCGCAGCAGGAAGACGAAGAACGGATTGCCGAAGAAGGTCGGCACGATCAGTGGGTACCACGTGTCGATCCATTCGAGCTTGGAAAAGCCGATGAAGATGGGGATCATCGTAACCTGGCCGGGCAGCATCATCGTGCCGAGGAGCGCCGCGAAGAGGATATGCTTGCCCGGCGCCCGGAGCATCGCGAACGCGTAGGCGACGACCGAGCAGGAGAACAGCGTGCCGATCACCGACACGACGGTGATGATCGTCGTGTTCAGGGCATAAATGCCGAATGGCACGAGCGTGACGGCGTCCGGGTAGTTCTCCCACCGCGGCGGGTCCGGGATCAGCCGGACCGGCCACTGGTAGATCTCCACGTCGGTCTTCAGCGACGAGGAGATCTGCCAGACCAGGGGGAAGAGCATGATCGCCGAGCCGACCACGAGGATCGCCATCACCGTCGCGTACCAGACCTGGCGGCGGAACTTCTTCGAGCTCTGGAGCGCAGCCCAGGTGCTCGCTGGGGTTGCCTGGACGTGGTCGATGTCGGTGTGTTCCCGAACGGCACTCACGACAGCTTGCCTCCCTCGTAGTAGACGCGGGAGCCGGCGGTGCGGAAGGTCAGGTAGGTCAGCGTGGCGATGATGATGAAGAGGATCCAGGCCAGAGCCGAGGCGTACCCCATCCGAAAGTCCCGGAAGGCGACCTGGTACAGGTAGAGCATGTAGAAGTAAGTAGCCCGAGCCGGCCCACCGCCAGTCATCGCAAAGGCGCTGGTGAATACCTGGAACGAGCCGATGACGCCCATGATGAGGTTGAAGAAGATGACCGGCGAGACCATCGGGATCGTGACGTGCCAGAAACACGCTATGGTGCCAGCGCCATCGAGCTGGGCCGCTTCGTAGAGCTGCTCGGGGATGCTCTTGAACCCGGCCAGGTAGATGATCATCGCCCCGCCGAAGCCCCACACACTCATAATCACCAGCGAGGGAAGCGCCCACTCCGTACTCGCCAGCCAGGGGACAGGCTCGATCCCGAGTAGCGACAGCAAGTAGTTGAGGATACCGTAGTTCATGCTGAAGACGAACTTCCAGAGGATGGCGCTGGCGATGCCCGACGTCACCGCTGGTATGTAGTAGATCACTCGGAACCCGTAGATGCCCCTCACGTTCTGGTTCATCAGGAGCGCGACCAGGAAAGCCCCCACCATCTGCAACGGCACGGATGTGACGGCGTAGATAGCGGTGACACTCAGGCTCTGCCAGAAGACCGCCTGGTCGATGCCGATGAGGGCGTCCCCGTAGTTGCGCAGCCCCACCCATTTCCACTCGGTGAGGATGTCGTACTTGGTGAGACTGAGGAAAATGGAGGCGGCCATCGGTCCCAGGTTGAAGAGCAGGAAGCCGAGAAGCCAGGGTGAGGCGAAGAGGTAGAAGGCGAGCGCCTCCCTGCTCTGGCGACGGATGAGACGCGGCCGCTGCACGATGCGCGACCCAACGGTTGCCACGGCGCGAATGCCTCCTTGTTCGATAGGTCGGGACCCGGCGGCTCCCGGCCCATCCGGCCCGCATTCTTGCACATCTCGCCTCCGGCGTGAACCGCCTGACAATCGCCAAGTATTCACCGGGTAATCGTGGATCAGAGACGCGACTCAAGTGACGCTATTTCTTGCCAGCCTATCTGCTGAGTGATAGTGTGTGCACATCGAGACATGCCGCAGGGGGGCATGTCTCGATGTGCATTTTCGGGTGGAAGCGGTACACTGTGTCCGTAAGCGATGGACGTTGAGGGATGAGCGATGAGAGAAGTTCGGCGCGAGGTGCTGAACGAGATCATCCGGCGGATCGTGGAGGTGGCGCAGCCGGAGAAGATCATCCTGTTTGGCTCGGCCGCCCGGGGGATGATGGGGCCGAACAGTGACGTGGATCTGCTGGTGGTCAAATCCGGCGCCCACCGGCGCCATCTGGCCAGGAGGATCTACCAGAGCCTGGTGGGACTTGGACAGGCAGTGGATGTCGTCGTGGTGACTCCGGAGGACATCGAGCGCTATCACGACGCAATTGGCCTCGTCATCGAGCCAGCGCTGCGTGAAGGAAAGGTCATCTATGCGGCCTGAGCGCTTGCCTCCCGACGATCCCAAGGAGTGGCTGAACCGGGCGAGAAGTAGCCTCGCCCAGGCCAGAGGGGGGATTGACTTACCCGGCGTGTACCCGGAAGACCTCTGCTTCCAGGCGCAGCAAGCGGCCGAGAAGGCCATCAAGGGGGTCCTCATCCGGCTGCGTGTGCGTTTTCCGTACGTCCATGACCTTGGCAAGTTCCTGAACCTGGTGGACGAGGCAGGCCAGCCTGTCCCCGGCGGCGTGATGCGAGCGGGAGACCTGACCGAGTACGCGATTGAGACGCGTTACCCTGGCATGACAGAGCCGGTTACGCCCCAGGAATACGAAGATGCGGTAGCCATCGCCGAGACCGTGGTCCGGTGGGCTGAGAGTGTCATCTTGCGGGGGACGTGATCTGTGACGACTGCGAGCGCCGCCAGGGGTTCAAACGGTCTGCTGACCAATGACGGGGCACGAGTAGCTTCCCGGTCAACTTCGCCCGCGAACGGTCCCGCCGACCTGGCCGACGAGCTCGTCTCGGTGCGCACCGAGACGTTCAGCATTGTGCTGGTCGGCGTCGGCGTGCTCCTCTGGCTGTGCATCTTCCCCTTTCTCCTCGACCCCCTGCGCATCTGGCCGGGCTGGGGCACGCTGCTGGTCATGGTTGTCCTCTCGATCGGGTGCTTCGTCTTGAAGCGACGCCACTACCGGCTGGCCTCCGGGCTCTTCGTCGGGACCCTCCTGGCGGGGGCCGGCGTGTTCTTGCTCACACCAGGGGAGCACGCGTTGACGCCGTTCCTCTTCATCCCCGCCGTCCTGGTCGCCGGAACGCTCCAGGGCTCGCGCGCGGGCTTCCTCGCCGCGGCGCTGGCCACCGCCGAGATCGGGCTGGCCAGGCCGGTCGCCGGTGCGACGATCCAGCCGCTGGTCATGCTGGGCGCGCTGGCCCTGGTCTGGCTCACCGCGCTGACGTCCTGGGCCACCACCCGCAACCTGTATACTGCCCTCCACTGGTCCTGGGCGAACAGCGAACGGGCGGAGGAGAACCTGGCCGAAGCGCGGCGGTACCAGGGGAAGCTAGCGGCCACCCTCCGCCAGCTCGAGGAGGCCACCTATCGGCTGGAGCGCGCCAACTACGCCCTGGCCTGGGCCCGAGCCGAGGCGGACGAGGCCCGGCGCCTCAAGGCCCAGTTCGCGGCCCACGTCAGCCACGAGCTGCGGACCCCCATCAACCTCGTCGTCGGGTTTGCCGAGCTGATGCTGCACAACCCCGAGGCCTACGACAGCGCGCCGCTTCCCACGGCGTACCTCACCGATCTCACCGCCCTCCATCGGAGCGCGCGGCACCTCCAGGGCCTGATCGACGACATCCTGGACCTCTCCCAGATCGACGCGGGCGAGATGCCGGTTCTGAAGGACGTCACCGACATCCCGGCGATCGTCCACGAGGCGGTCGCCACGGCGCGGCCGCTTCTGGATCGGAAGGGGCTCGCGATCCGGGTGGAGATTGCCCCCGACCTTCCCCTTCTGTACCTCGACCGGCTGCGGATCCGCCAGGTCCTGCTCAACCTGCTGAACAACGCCTCGCGGTTCACCGAGCGCGGGCAGGTCGCCATCCGAGTCTGTCGCGACGAGCCCGACGAGAAGGAAGTAGTGATCGAGGTGGTCGACTCCGGGGTGGGTATCCCCGCCAACGACCTTGGCAAGTTGTTCGAGGCTTTCCGCCAATTGGAGACCTCCACCACTCGTGGGCGCGGTGGCACCGGCCTGGGGCTCGCGATCAGCAAGCGCTTCGTCGAGCTGCACGGCGGCCGGATCTGGGCGAGTAGCGAGGGCGTCGGCAAGGGCAGCACCTTTGGCTTCGCGCTGCCCATCCAGCCGGACGATGCGCTGACTCGGGATGCTCCGCCCGACCACGCGATCCGGCGGCGGGGCTTGCAGGCCGCCGCTCCGGCTCCCACCCTCGTCGTGTTGGACGACGACCCGGCCATTGTCAACCTCTTCCAGCGACGGCTGGAGGGATATCGCGTCGTCGGCGCGGCCAGCCCGACCGAAGCGATCGCGCTGGCGAAGAGACTCCAGGCCCACGCCATCGTCGCCGACTTGCCCGACGCCGACCGCCTGAGCGCGTGGCACCGGGAGTGGTCGTCGCTCGCCGTGCCAACCGCCGTGCGCATCCTGGGCTGTCCGATGCCAAGCGGCCGCCGAGTGGCCCGGACGATGGGGCTGGCCGACTACCTGGTGAAGCCGGTGACGCGAGAGACCCTCCTGGAATCGGTAAAGGCGATCGCGCCGCTTGCCCGAACTATCCTGGTGGTCGACGACGAGCCGCAGATGGTCCGGCTCCTCTGCCGGATCCTTCGGTCCTCCTCGCCCCGGTACCAGCTCCTCCGAGCCTATGGCGGCGAGGAAGGGCTGGGCCTCATCCGGCAGGTGCGTCCCGACCTGGTGATCCTGGACCTCCTGATGCCCCAGGTCGATGGGCTGACGGTGCTGGAGCGGATGAAGCAGGATCCGACACTCGCTGCCACGCCCGTCATCGCGGTCAGCGCGCGGGGGCCGGTGGAGGCGATCTCGCCGTCGGCCGCCCGCACGATCACCCTGGTCAACAGCCGGGCGTTTCCGGTGGGGGAACTGATTCACTCGGTCCGGCAGACCCTCGACTCGCTGCCACCGGCCGGGGTGGACGAGGCGCCCAGCGAGCCAGCGCCTGGAGAAGAGCCGGTCGGGTCAGGGGCTTCCTGAGGAAGTCGGCTGCGCCGAGCGAGAGCGCCAGCTCGGACTCGGCGAGGACGGTGCAGACGAGGACCGGGATGTCCTGGGTCGAGGGGTGATGCTTGAGCCCCTGGAGGGCGTCCCAGCCGTCTTGCTCGGGGATCATGATGTCCAGCAGGACCAGGGCCGGACGGACGGTCTGGGCCAGGGCGATACCCTCACGGACCGTCGCCGCGCTTACGACGGTGTACCCCTGGTCGGCGATGAACCGGGTGATGAGGTGGACCATGTCCGGGTTGTCGTCGATCACCAGGAGCGACGGGCGGTACGACGGGAGGGACACCGAGATCGCCAGGCCACCCTGCTTCGGCTCGACGCGCCAGGAGCCGCCCAGCGACTGGAGGATCTGCCTCCCGATCGCCAACCGTTCCTGCTCGTCCGACGCTCGCGGTGTCACGCCTGACACGCTCCCCTGGTAGGCGAGGTGCAGCTCGACCCGGCCATCGCGCTCCTGGCACGTGAAGACGAGCTGCCCGCCCTGGGCGCCCTGGAGGACGTAGCTGGCGGCATTGATCACCAACTGGCGCAGGATCGTGCGGCTCCCCCGGATGAGGACGCCCGTGGGGGCCAACTCCTCGTGAAGGGCAACCTGCCGACCGGCCGCCAGACCCGACAGGATATCGACGACGCCATGGACGACGTCATTCAGGTCCACCAGGCCCGACCCGGCCGAAGCCGCTGCCTCCAGGTCGGAGTAGCGGCGGTCGTCCGCGGCTGTCGCCTCCTCCGTGGGCTCGTCGCCGGCGGGCCGCGCGCGTCGCTCCCAGAGGAGCATCGCCAGCGCCTCCAGGGCACGGCGCTGATCCCGGTGGTACTGGGGCTGGCTGAGGGCGAGCTCGGCCATCACGTCTCGAAATGGGAGGGCCTCGACGTAGCGCATCTCCAGGATCTGGTACACCCGGCGGTGGCGCGATTCCGCGGACACCGAGGCGCCCGGGTTGAGCTGCTCCATGGCGTCGAGGAGCACCTGTCGCAGGGCCTGCGCCTTGCCCACCCCCAGCGGCAGGTCGGCGGGAAGGAGCACCCGGGTCAGCGGGTGGGCTCTCAACGATACGGGGTCGTAGAGCCGCTCGAGCGCGTCCTTGACGAGCGCCTCGAAGTCCGGAGTTGGTGCGCTGCCGATCGTCACTGCTAATCGCTCGTCGCTGCCTCGCCCCGGTCGTGTGCGGCCAGCGTGTCGAGTGCGCCGCGATGCCTCTGCATCGCCCGGCGACCAGCCGTGCGGAAACAGGCGTGGAGTGCACTCTCTGGCAAGACGATCATCTCGCCTGACGGCCCCTCTTCGATCACGACGCGCACGCCGTGGGAGTATCCACGCGCAGCCCACGAGCGTGGCACCGTCACGACATCGCTGTTCCCCACCCGTCGAATCTTCACCACGTCCATCGCGACCACCTCCAGATAGCCCGCCTGTCCACGAATCCGATCACCAAGCCAAGTATACACGGGGGTTGGGGGTCGGGGG
>JACPQP010000172.1 GCA_016190465.1 Chloroflexota bacterium | reverse complement strand
GGGGAACCGCCCCCCTCCCCGTGTCGGGGAGGGGGGAAGGGGGGAGAGGTCGGACGCCTGTGCGGGCGAACCCGACCGGGGGTGCGGTGGTCCGAGCGCGGGATGGAGGAGACGACGTGGCTGTCGAGCATTCTGCCAACGGTGGGCAGCAAAGCGGCACGGTGGTCGAGTATCTGCGGCCACGCGAGCGCGTGATGAACGCGCTGGCGGGCGGACGAGTGGATCGCCCGCCGGTGGCGAATCCGACCTCGGTCGCGACGGTGGAGCTGATGGATCTGGTCGACGCGCCCTTCCCGGACGCGAACCGCGATCCGGAGCTGATGGCACGCCTGGCCGCGACCGGCTACACCGTGCTTGGCTTCGACGCGATCATGCCGGTCTTCAGCATCATCCAGGAGTCATCCGCGCTCGGCTGCGACATCCAGTGGGAGGAGAAAGACAACTGGCCGACAGTCCGGATGACCCGTCCGATCTGGTCCGAGCCCGAGGATGTGGTGATCCCCGAGGATTTCCTCACCCACCCGGATACCCGCTGTGTGCTCGAGGCGATCCGAATCCTGAAGAGCAAGTACGGTGATGAGGTCGCCATCATCGGCAAGACGATGGGGCCGTGGACGCTGGCCTACCACACCTTCGGTGTCGAGAACTTTCTGATGATGTCCATCGACGATTCGGATAAAACGAAGAGGTGCCTCGAGAAGCTGAAGGAGGCGACCGTCCTTTTCGGGAACGCGCAGATCGAGGCCGGCGCCGACGCGCTGACCCTGCCCGACCACGCGACGGGTGACCTCGTGAGCGGGGAGTACTACTGCATGTACCTGCGCGACATCCATATCGAGCTGCACGAGCGGATCAAGTGTCCGCTCATCCTCCACATCTGTGGCCTCACACTCGACCGGCTCGACGCCATTGCCCAGACGCACTTCGCGGCGTTCCACATCGACTCGAAGAACGATCCGCGACGAGCGAAGCAAATTGTGGGGAACCGCATCTCGCTGGTGGGCAACGTCAACAATCCGGAAACGCTTTATGCCCGCGGCCCGGAACAGGTGCGTCAGGAGGTGTTCCGCGCACTGGACGCGGGCTATGAGATCATTGCGCCGGAGTGCGCGATTCCCCTCCGGACGCGGCTGGAGAACCTGACCGAGATTCCGAAGGCAGTCAAGGACTGGGCACTCGAGAGGTATTAGGAAGGAAACAGGTACGGTGACTCATCCACTCCTTGCCCGGCTGGACGCCGGGGAGACTCTCATCTCCGACGGCGCCACCGGCACGTATCTGCAGCAGCACGGCCTCGCGCCCGGAGGCTGTCCGGAGGAGTTCAACCTGACCCATCCGGAGGTCGTCCGTGAGATGGCCGCGGCCTACTTCGCCGCCGGCTCGGACATGGTGTTGACCAACTCCTTTGGTGGCAACGTCTTCCGGTTGCGCCACTACGGCTACGGAGACCGTGTCCGGGAGCTCAACCGGCTGGGGGTCGCCCACGCCCGGAGCGTGGCGCCGCCTGGGCGCTTCGTCGTCGGCTCGATCGGACCGACTGGCGAGTTCCTCGAGCCGCTCGGCGACGTCTCGGTCGCGGAGATGGCGGCGGTGTTCGCCGAGCAGGCGGAGGCTCTCGAAGAGGGCGGAGCCGATGCGATCCTCGTCGAGACGATGATCTCGCTGGAGGAGGCGACGCTGGCCGTTCGGGTGGCCCGCGAGCGCACCAACTGTGTCGTTATTGCGACGATGGTGTTCGACAAGGGACCACGTGGCTACTTCACGATGATGGGCAACACACCCGAACAGGCGGCTCGGGAGTTGCTCGATGCGGGGGCGCACGTGGTTGGCTCCAACTGTGGGAATGGCATCGCCCAGATGGTGGAGATCGCCCGGCAACTGCGCGAGGCGACCGATGCCCCCCTGCTCATCCACTCCAACGCCGGCATCCCGAGGATCCGTGAAGGCCAACTCCTCTACCCGGAGACGCCCGAGATGATGGCACCGTTCTTTCTCGAGTTGGAGCAAGTGGGTATCAACATTATCGGGGGCTGCTGTGGCACCAATCCCGACCACATCCGGGCGCTGGCGCATACCCTGAACCGCGACCCCGTGGCCGGATAGATGGAAACCATCAACGCTGGACTGGAGCGAGAGCTTCGCGACTACGTCGCGCGGCCGGACGAGCACGCCCGGCTGCGTGGCATCTTCGAGCGGGCGTCACCGCTTATGCAGGAGATTGCCCACCACCTGATCTATGGGAGGAAGGCCGAGGTCGATCGCCTGACGCGGCAGGCGCTGGACGAGGATTACTCGCCGAACGTGATCCTCGACGATGGGCTGATCGCCGGAATGGCTGTCGTCGGCATCAAGTTCCGCGACAACCTCATCTTCGTGCCCGAAGTGCTGATCGCGGCCCGCGCGATGAAGGCGGGGCTGGCACACGTCGAGCCGATCCTCTCCGCCTCGGGGATCGAGCCGTCGGGCACGGTCATCATGGGCACGGTCAAGGGCGACCTCCACGACATCGGGAAGAACCTCTGCATCATGATGCTGCGCGGTGCCGGGTTCATCGTCCACGATCTCGGGGTGGACACCAAGCCGGAGCAGTTCATCGAGGCCGTCCAGCGGCACCAGGCGCCAGTTGTCGGCATGTCGGCGCTCCTGACGACGACCATGCCCAATATGGGGAGAACGATCAAGGCGTTCGAGGCGGCCGGTTTGCGCAGCGCGATCAGGTTCATGGTGGGGGGCGCGGCGGTCACGCGGGAGTTCGCCGCGGAGATCGATGCCGACGGATACGGGAAGGATGCGATCGCCTGCGTCGAGCTGGCCAAGGAGCTCACCGCTCGGTCTCGGCGTAAGTTGTAGGGGCAACCAATCATCTTGGGGAGGAACCAGTATGGCCGCGGAGAATGGGCCGCCGATGGAGCACGCCCCACCGGTCGACAAAGAACGGCTGCGGGCTAGCCTTGACCAGATGTACGAGATCTACAAGCAGATCATCAAAGTCGCTGATCAGGTCTCGCTGTCTCGCTGCCCGTACAAGAGTCGGAAGAGCCATTGCACCGCGCAATTCCGCTGCCGGAATCAGCGCCCCCTCGGAGAACAAGAGCGCAGCACTCTTGACGAGGGGGATTCCGCGCAATCCGGCTGCCCGAATCAGCGCCCCCTCTCCCGCGCTGCGGGACCGGCTCAAGAACGGCAGGTAGGGGGTGAGGCGTCGCTGTGCGCGGGCGATGACAAGCTCAACTACCGCAAAGCCTGGGAAACCTGATCTTGAGAAAACCAAGACTAAGATGTAGTGGGTGTACGTCGACCGATGTCTCCTCTCCACTTTGGCAAGCAGCAGCTCGAGTCCATCCGTGGCAAGTCCATCTTTGACCACGCCGACCAACTGCACGTGAAGGTTCCCACCTCCTGCGGTCGGACGGGAACGTGTCATGAGTGCATCGTCGAGATTGTGCGAGGGATGGAGGCCCTTTCCCCGCCCAGCGAGGCGGAGCACTTCCTGCGCGATAACTATCGGCTTGCCTGTCAGGCGCGTGTCCTCGACCCCGATGCCGACGTCGAGTTCTCGCTGATGCAGCGCCAACGCCAGATCATGACCAGAGGGCTGCGGCGCGCCGTCGAACTGGATCCACTGACCCGCCGCGTCGGCGACGACGACGTCTACTTCGGGGATCGGCGGATCGATACCTACCGTGGCGCGATCTACGGCCTGGCGGTCGACGTCGGCACGACGACCGTCGTGATGAACCTGTGCGACCTCGAGACCGGCGCGATCCTCTTCACCAGCTCGCTGGACAACCCGCAGCGTTTCGGCGGCAGTGACGTTATGCACCGCATCTCGTACGATTCCGACGAGTTTCACGGCGAGATGCACCTGGCGATCACCAACGCCGTCAACAGCGAGATCCGGCAGATGTGCCGGGAGCTCCGGTTCTCCCGCCGACTCATTTACGAGCTGGTCGTCGTCGGGAACGCGACGATGCGGGACCTCTTCTTCGGCCTTGACGTCAAGACCATTGGCGAGAAGCCGTACAAGTCGCTGACGGAGTTTGCGCTGCTCCGTGGCGAGCGCACGACCACTGCCCTGTACACCTCGCCGGGGGAGCTGGGGATCCGGATCAACCCGGCGGGAACCGTCTACGGTGGCCCGCTGATCGCCTCGCACGTCGGAGCGGATGTCGCCGCCGACCTGGTGGCCATCGGCATCGATGAGGTCGGCGACGACGAGACGGTCATGCTCGTCGACATCGGGACCAACACCGAGGTTATCGTCGGCAACGGCCGGCACATGCTGGCCGCGTCATGTCCGGCCGGACCGGCATTCGAGGGGGGGTACATCGCCTACGGTATGTCCGGCTTCACGGGCGCGATCGAGACGATCCGCATCGCCAACGGGCACGTCGACTACAAGGTGATCGGCGATGCCGAGCCGGAGGGCATCTGTGGGTCTGGCCTGATTGACCTGCTCGCCGAGTTGGTCCGGACCCAGCACATGAACGACCTGGGCGTCCTGGACCACGGCTCCCCTCACTTCACGATCGTCCCTGAGAAGGGGATCACCATCTCCCGAGCGGACATCAGCCAGCTCGCCCAGGCGAAGGGGGCCAACTACTGCGGCGCGTGGATCGTCCTGCGGAGCTCGGGCGTACCGCCCAGGCGGGTCAAGCGGCTCTACCTGGCGGGCGGCTTCGCGAATTACATCGACGTGCCCAACGCCATCTCCATCGGATTTGTCCCGAACCTGCCGCTCGAGAAGATCGTCAAGGTGGGGAACGCCTCGCTGGAAGGGGCCACGATCATGCTCCTCTCGCGGGAAAAGCGGGATCTCGTCGAGCAGCTCGTCCGCCGGGCCACGCACATCGAGCTGGAGATGGAGCCGGACTTCTTCGACCTCTTCGTCGATGGCTGTATCTTCAAGCCGATGGATCTGTCGCTTTTGGAAAGAGAGGAAATCGCGCGATGAGTTCCCGCCTCGAGTCCCAATTCCCTTCAACCCCTTCCCCCACCAGGCGGGAAGGGGAAGACGGTCTCGCCAGCGCGCCCCCGACTCTGCGCTCGTTGCTCACCGACACGACGACATTCGTCCGGATTGTCGAGTTGGTGACGACTCGCGGTCCACTGACCCAGGCCAACGCCTCCCGTATCGTCGCGCTGGCCAAGCGACTGGCCGAGACGGGCACCGTGAATGCCCTCAGCATCACCGACAATGCCGGCGGCCTCCCCCAGGTCACTCCGGAGACGATCGGCGCCCTGGCCCGCGAGCACCGGCAGGACGTGATCGTCCACCTCTCCTGCAAGGACCGCAACCGCAACGGGCTGGAGAGCCGGGCCTGGGCGCTCGCCAGTGCGGGCTTCGAGAACGTCCTGTGCCTCTCGGGGGATTACCCGGTCGCCGGCTACCAGGGCCAGGCCACCCCTGTCTTCGACATCGACTCGGTCGGGCTGCTGGAGATGCTGCGCGAGATGAACCAGGGCCTTCGCTTGCCCGCGTCAAAGAAGGGCGAGACGGCGACGCTGCCGCCGACCCACTTCTTCCTCGGCGCGGCCGTCTCGCCGTTCAAGCAGCACGAGCGCGAGCTCCTGCCCCAGTTCCTCAAGCTGGCCCGCAAGATTGCCAGTGGCGCCAACTTCATCATCCCCCAGCTCGGCTACGACTCCCGCAAGCTCGACGAGCTGCTGAAGTATATGGCCCTGAAGCAGCTCACCGTGCCGATCGTCGCCAACATCTACGTCCTCACTGGCGCGGTCGCCCGCTACTTTCACCGTGGCTCGGTGGCTGGCGTCGTGGTCAGCGATGAGCTCGCCGCGCTGGCCGAGAAACAGGCAGCCTCGCCGGACAAGGGGAAGAAGTTCTTCCACGAGTTCGCGGCCAAGCAGGTGGCTGTCGCCCGCGGCCTGGGGTATCGTGGCGCCTACATGGGCGGCAACCTGAAGCCAGAGGAGTTTCAGGCGATCTTTGCGCTGGCCGACTCCTTCGGTCCTGACGACTGGCAGACCTTCGCCCGCGAGATCCAGTTCCCCCAGCCGAACGAGTTCTCCCTCTTCGAGCTGGATCCGGCGACCGGCCTGAGCTCGCCCGAGATCAATCGCGCCTACCTCGCCTCGCTGACGCCGGAGGGCCGACGCTCATTGCTGTCGAAGGTTCCCGTTGCCTACCGGTTCAACCGCTTCGTCCACCGCCGGGTCTTCGAGGAAGGGACGCCCGGCTTCGCGACCTGGCGCCGGATCTACTCGCGGATCGAGGGCTCGCCCGCGACGAAGCAGTGGTTCCACGTCGCCGAACAGGCCATCAAGATACCGATGTTTGGCTGCCACGACTGCGGCGATTGCTCCCTCCCGGACATCGCCTATCTCTGCCCGGAATCTCAGTGTGCCAAGAACCAGCGAAACGGACCCTGTGGCGGCTCACACCAGGGCATCTGCGAGGTCGGCAGCAAGGAGTGCATCTGGACGCGCGCCTACACCCGGCTGAAGCCCTATGGCGAAGAGGAGCGCATGCTCGACCGGCCGGTGGTGTTCAAGGATGGCAGCCTCAAGGGCAGCTCGGCCTGGGCCAACACCTTCCTGGGACGCGATCATCATGCCAAAGTACACAAGAAAGAGGAGTAGAAGTCTGCCATGGCTTTGGACAGTCGGCCACAGCGGTTCATCATCATTGGCGAGAACATCCACGCGACGCGGATCGTGCTGCGAAAAGGTAACCGCGTCAAGGTGCTCGACGACGGGACCGAGGGCGTGCGCTTCCGCGACACGGCCGGGAAGACGCGCTACCTCGCCGTGCCCCCGCGATTCCGCGAGACCCAGGCGTTTCAACAGGGCCAGATCAAGCACGTGATGATCGCCGTCCAGAAGGGGATCTCATCGGATTCGGCGGAGCAGGAGGAGGGCACCGAGTACCTCCGCGCCGAAGCGCGCCGCCAGATCGAGGCCGGCGCCAGCTTCCTCGACCTCAACGTCGACGAGGTTTCGACCCGGCTCGACGTCCAGCAAGCCGCGATGCGCTGGCTGGTGGGGACGATCCAGGAGATCTCGCCGATCCCGCTGAGCATCGATTCGTCGAACACCGAGATCCTCGCGGAGGGTCTCCGCACCTGTGATTGCTGCGCCGGACGGCCGATGATTAACTCGGCCACGCTCGAGCGGATCGAGACGCTGGACCTGGCCCGGAAGTTTGACGCGGAGATCATCGCGACCGGCGCCGGGCGTGCGGGCATGCCGGAGAACACCGAGCAGCGCGTCGCTAACGTCGAGGAATTGGTCGGCCAGGCCCGCGCCCGGGGCATCGCCCTGGCCGATATCCACGTCGACCCGCTCGTCTTTCCGATCTCGGTGGACTCCAACCACGGCCGCCACTACCTCGACGCGGTGCGGACCGTTCGGCAGACCTATGGACCGGAGATTCACCTCACCGGCGGGCTCAGCAACGTCTCCTTCGGTATTCCCAACCGAAAGCTCGTCAACGAGACCTTCATCGCCCTGGCGATCGACGCCGGAATCGACGGAGCGATCATGGACCCCGTTCAGAATCGGATCGACGCCGTTCGCTCGATCGATCGGACGAGCGAGCCGTACCAGTTGGCCGCGGCCATGCTCCTCGGCGAAGATGAGTTCTGCATGAACTACCTGATGGCCTTCCGGAAGGGGCGGCTCGGGAGCTAAGTAGCCGCCAGCAGCGCCACCCCTACCACGATGATCGACGAGCCCAGGATGCGCTGGCGCCAGTCAGGCTCTCGCAGCGCCACTGCGCCAAGTAGCGCGCCGACGACGATCCCGATCTCCCGCGCTGGTCCCACGTAGCTGACCGGGCTGATACTCAGTGCGGTCAGCACGAGCAGGTAAGCGATCGGCGAGAGCACCGCCGCGGCAACGATTCGCCAGACGCCACGCTCCAACTCGGCCCACAGCTTGTCGCGCCGTCGGAGCAGCGTGGGGCAGATGAGCAGTCCCACGCTGAGGAAGACGAAGTAGTTGTAGAGCGGTGGCGCGACGAGCTGCACCCCCTGCTTGTCCCAGATGCTGTAGGTGGCGATGACGATGCCGGTGAGCAGCGCCAGCCGGGCGCCGGGCTCGCCGAAGGAGATGGCCAACCCACGCAGCGCGGTGCCCTGTCCCCGCGTGTGGACGCCGATCAGACCGACGAAGATGAGGGCGATGGCCCCCGCGGCGGGAAGCGAGATGCGTTCCCCAAGGGCGATGACCGCGAGGGGCGGGATCAGCAACACCCCGGTGCCCCGGGCGACCGGATAGACGATCGAGAGATCGGCGCGGGCGTAGGCAGCGCTGAGCAGCCAGAAGTAAACGACGTGCAAGACCATCGTTCCAGCGATGTAAAGCCACGCCTCGGACGAGATCGGCGCCCGCACCGCGTAGTACAGCGCCACCGGGAGGTAAAGGACCGCCGCCAGCGCGGTGAAGCTCCCCGAGAAGACCAGCTTGTCGCCACTGGCCTTGGCGAGGTAGTTCCAGCCGGCGTGGGCGAAAGCCGACGCCACGACCAGCGCCAGTGCGACGAGAGTCACTTCAGCTCGCTACGACCAGAACCTGACTGCCATTCCCGGAGATCACCTTAGACGGCCGATGAGGTCGTAGTCAAGCGAGTCCGTGATCCGCACGCGGATCATCTCGCCGATCGGCACCTCTTCTCGGACGAAGACGAGCCCGTCGACTTCCGGCGCATCGCGGTACGACCGACCGATGGACTTGAAGGGGGTTCTCCCGCGTCCGGCCGCCAGGCTCCCGTTCGCCGGTGTCCCATCCCCTTCGGTCACGTGGCCTTCGACCAGGACGTCGAGCTCCCGCCCGATGAGCTGGCGGTTCCGCCGACGGGAGATCTTCTGTTGAAGCTCCATCACCTGGCGGTAGCGGCGCTGCTTCACGTTCTCCGGCACCTGGCCCGGGAGATCGGCCGCCCGCGTGCCTGGCTCGCGCGAGTAGACAAACGCGCCGACCCGGTCGAGCTGGACGTCGGTCAGGAAGGCCAGCAGCTCGCGGAACTCTTCCTCGGTCTCGCCGGGAAAGCCGACGATGAACCCGCTCCGGATCGCGACATCGGGGATGGCGTCGCGAACCTCGCGGACGATCCCGCGCAGGTCCTGACGGGGCCGGCCCATCCGGGCGAGCACCGCCGGGTGCGCGTGCTGAAGCGGGAGATCGATGTACTTGACGATCGGGTCGTGCCGGGCGATCGTCTCGAGCAGGCGAGACGTCAACCGTCCGGGGAAGGCGTACATCAGGCGAAGCCAGCCCAGGCCGTCGACCTCGCCGACGAGCCGATCGAGCAATTGGGCCAGCCCGTCGCGCATCCCGAGGTCGCGCCCGTAATCGGTCGTATCCTGGCCGATCAGGACGATCTCGCGGACGCCGTTGGCGACGAGCTGCCGGGCCTCCTCGACGATGCAGTCCGCCGGCTTACTTCGGTGTCGTCCCTTGAATCCGGGGATCGTGCAGAAGGCGCACTGGACGTCGCACCCATCCGAGATCTTGAGGTAAGCGCTCGTCAACTGGCCCACGCGGGCGGGCCGGGCGTCGAGGCGGGCCGGTCCGAGCCAGTAGGCTGGCCGGCCCTGGCGCACCTCGTCGACGAGCGCGGCGATCTCGGCCCAGCGAAGCGTGCCGAGGATGCCGTCGATCTCCGGAACCTGCGCGCGCAGCTTCTCGCCGTGGCGCTGGGCCAGGCAACCGGCGACGATCAGCAGTTGGCCTGGCGGCTTGTGCGCGGCGATCCGGCGAATGGTCTCGAGCGACTCGTCCTCGGCGGACCGGATGAAGGTGCAGGTGTTGACGACGATGGCCTCGGCGCTGTTCGTATCCGCGGTCGGCACCCAGCCAGCGCCCCGGAGCAGTTCCCCCATCCCCTCGCCGTCGACCAGGTTCTTCGGACAGCCGAGCTGCACCATCGCGAACGAGCACGACGTTACCTCGCTCGCCACTTCGGGCGATGCCCTCGCTCGCACTGGCGCCGGGGCGCGCGACACCGCGGCAAGTGGGATGATCTGTTTCACGATGCCGACCAGCGCACTTTGACCACTTCGCCGATGGCGCCCAGCTTGCCGAGCGGCTTCCCGTTGTGCCCGACCTCGACGGCACCGGCGTTGCCCACCCAGAGGAAGATCTCTCTCTTCCCCACCCACGTGCGCCGGTCTCCGGCGACCAGGAAACCCTCGAATGCTTTCTCTCCGTCGATCTCGACCTGCGTCCAGGTGCGTCCGCTCACCTGAACCTGGATCTCCACGGTCGGTACAGTCGGCACTGCGAGAACGAGGGCAGCCGCGGGCGTCGCGGTTGGCGATGGTGACGGCGTGGGCGGCGGCATCTCGGTCGGGATGGCAGTGGGCGTCGGAGTCATCGGCGTCGGCTCGCTCGTTGGCGTGGCTGCCGATGCCGCGCTGACCGGCGGTGGGCCGATGGGCGGCAGAACGACCCGAGGCGAAGGCGACGGAGCGGGCGGAGGCGCGGCAATGCCCTCACGCACGATGACTTCAGGGATAAAATCCGCCGAGCTTACGAACGCAGAGTACTGCTGCGCCAGGTAGTAGATCAAGCCACCAAGCAAGAAGATGATCGTCAGAGTGATGACCAGACTGCTCGGCAATGAGGAGCGGGGGTTGGTCGGGCAAGTCGCGGGCAGAACGGTGACTGGATCAGGCCAGTACTGCCGCTCGTCGAGCAGCGCCAGGGCGCGCTCGGGGTCGAGATCGAGATGGCCCGCGTAGAGGCGAAGGAGACCACGGGCGTGGACTGCCGAGGCGATGACTGTAAAGTTGCTTTCCTCCATCGCGCGGAGAGTGCGCTGACGAATCCGCAGATCACGCTCGACCTGGGCGAGGGAAAGCTGCTTCGCCAGCCGAGCGCGACGTAATAGCTCCCCCAGGTCGACCGGTCGATCGACCGGCGGCAGCTCTGCATCCTCTAGGCGATCGGGTGTGCTGACCCGCGGACGTTCACGCATGTCGGCCGCTCCCGCCTGCTAGTCTCAAGTGTCGGGCTGCCGCAAGTGTACCATTATAATACCGTATAGAACAAGCCCCCCGGTCAGCCTTCCGTGCTAGCACTTGCGGGCGATCAGGAGGTGCGAGAGCCCGAAGCAGCGCAGGGGGGTCTGTTCCAACGCATAGCACACGCTTCGCAAGAGGCGACCGAGGGTGGGAGACCGGGCGACGATGTTGTCGAATCCCGGAAAGACGTAGGTGTGGATGGCTAGCTCGACCGGCAGCCCGCCAAACAGGCCGCGGATCTGGCCCGCGGTGTACGCGCGAACGTGCGGGCAGAAGCGGTTGCGCAGGGCATCCGGCAGGTAGTTGACCAGCGGGATCAGGCGGAAGACGTAGCGCTTGCCCAGGTAGACGCCGTGGGTCTCGAAGAGGTAAAGGCGGTTCGGCGCATAGATGACGACGTGGCCGCCAGGTGCGGTGACCCGGACCGCCTCGGCGATCGCCTGGCGGTCATCCTTCACGTGCTCGATGACCTCGTTCAGAAACACCACGTCGAAGCTTTCACCGGGGTAGGGGAGCGTCTCGGCGGGCGCAACCTGGACGTTGGGGGCTAACTGCGAAGCCCGGGCCACCCGCTCGGCGTCCACGTCGACGCCATATACGGCGTTGCTGTAGTTGCGAAACTGCTGGAGGTAGGTGCCGATGCCGCAACCGACATCCAGGATCCGCTGGTTTTCCAGCGGCACCCACCGCTGCACAAGCGCGATACGCCGGTCCTGGCCGAAGCGCCAGACGTAGCTCGGGTGCCCCAGCACGATCCACCGTGCGTCGCCCGCACTCATCGTCCCCTCCCGCTTTTCAGTTCTCAGTCGAGTTCTCAGTCATCAGTCGTCAGTTGTCAGTCGCTCCGAACCCCGGAGCTACTGACAACTAAGAACTGACTACCGACTACTGACAACCTGCTCGTAAGCCCGGATCTTCTCCTCGCGCTGGAGGGTCAGGCCGATGTCGTCCAGGCCGTGGAGCAGGCAGTGGCGGCGAAAGGGATCGACGGCGAACGTGGCGGAGAAGCCCTGCTCGTCCTCGACCACACACCGGTCGAGGTCGACACCCAATCGGTAGCCCGGTTGCGCCTTCGCCCGCGCCAGCAGCTCGGCCACTTCGGACTCGTGGAGGATGACTGGCAGGATCCCGTTCTGGAAGCAGTTGTTGAAGAAGATGTCGGCGAACGAGGGCGCGATGAGCGCGCGAAAGCCGTAGTCCAGGAGCGCCCAGGGGGCGTGCTCGCGCGACGAGCCGCAGCCAAAGTTGCGCCCGGCGATCAAGATGCTCGCCCCGGCGTAGCCGGGCCGGTTCAGCTCGAACTCCGGGTTGGGCTGGCCACTGTCGAGGTAGCGCCAGTCAAAAAAGAGGAACTCCCCAAAGCCAGTCCGCTCGACCCGCTTGAGAAACTGCTTGGGGATGATCTGGTCCGTATCGACGTTCACCCGGTCGAGGGGGAGGGCAGTGCCCGCATGCTTGACGAATGGATCCATTGGTATGCTCCAACTCTAAGTAGTCGTCAGTCATCAGTGATCCTTCGAACATCGACGAAGTGGCCGGCGGTCGCCGCTGCCGCGGCCATCGACGGGCTGACGAGATGGGTGCGTCCCCCTTTGCCCTGGCGACCCTCAAAGTTCCGGTTCGAGGTCGACGCGCACCGCTCGCCGGGCTGAAGGATGTCCGGATTCATCCCGAGACACATCGAGCAGCCCGCCTCGCGCCACTCGGCTCCAGCCTCCCGGAAGACCGTGTCGAGGCCCTCGGCCTCGGCGCGCCGCTTCACCTCCTGCGAGCCGGGCACGACCAGCGCCCGGACCGACGGATGGACCTGGCGTCCTCGCATGACCGCCGCCGCGGCGCGCAGGTCTTCCAGGCGGCCATTGGTGCAGGAGCCGATGAAGACGCGGTCGATTCGGACATCCTGAATCGCGGTGCCCGGCGTCAGGCCCATGTACTCCAGCGCACGCTCCGCAGCCCGGCGGTCGGCCTCGGTAGGCATCGCGGCCGGATCGGGGACTCGTCCGGTTACCGGCACGACCATCCCCGGATTCGTGCCCCACGTGACCTGCGGGGCCAGCGCGCTGGCGTCCAGCTCGACGAGCCGATCATAGGCGGCGCCGGCGTCGGTGGCGAGTCGCTCCCAGCCGGCGACCGCGCGCTCGAAGTCCCGCCCCTGGGGGGCGTGCGGGCGTCCCTCGAGGTAGGCAAACGTCTTCGCGTCGGGCGCCACCATCCCGGCCCGCGCGCCCGCCTCAATCGACATGTTGCAGACCGTCATGCGCCCTTCCATGGAGAGCGACCGGATCGCCTCGCCGGTGTACTCGACCACGTAGCCGGTCGCGCCGTCGGTGCCGATCTTCCCGATGATGGCGAGGATCACGTCCTTCGCCGCCACCCCGTACGGGAGCTGGCCGTCGACGCGGATCTCCATTGTCCGCGGCCGCCGCTGGAGCAGACACTGCGTCGCCAGGACGTGCTCGACCTCTGACGTCCCGATGCCAAACGCCAGCGCGCCGAAGGCGCCGTGTGTGGAGGTGTGGCTGTCGCCGCAGACGATCGTCAAGCCCGGCTGGGTCCGGCCGAGGTCGGGCCCGATAACGTGGACGATCCCCTGTCGCGGCGAGTGCAGGTCGTAGAGGGTGATGCCGAACTCCTCGCAGTTGCGGGCAAGGACCTGGATCTGCTTGAGCGCGATCGTGTCGGTGATCGGCAACCGCCCGGCCCAGGTGGGAACGTTGTGGTCCATCACCGCCAGGGTCAGATCGGGGCGGCGCACCGGCCGGCCGGCCAGGCGCAGCCCGTCGAACGCCTGAGCAGACGTCACCTCGTGGACGAGATGGAGGTCGATGTAGAGGAGCGCCGGCTGACCCGGCTCCTCGTCGACCAGGTGGGCTTCCCAGATCCTCTCGAACATCGTTCGTGCGCTCATGAACTCACCCTTATGTCGCGATCGTTCTGTGCCAATGACCTTCGGCGGAGCCGTGGGTCACATCACACCAGGGCTTGGGTCTGGCGGCGGGCGCTTCCACCTGCAAATGGCACTACCGGCTGGCGCGCACCCGGCGCACCTGGCGCGTATTCTACCACGCTCGTCGGGCACGCGCGACTGTTCGGACCACGCTTGTCTCCACACATCTGACCACCGGGGGTGTACGCCGGGCCGCGGAGATGCCGACGCCCCTGAACCGCTGGCGAAGAGACGGATGTTACCGATCTCGGCCGTCAGGGCCATTCGGCTCCTGCCGAGTGATACCGGAGAAACGATCGAAGGTACCTGCTACATCAGGCTCACGCCGTCTCGGGTCATCCGGTCGAGTGTTTCCTGCACGCGTGCGGCTTCGGCCTCGGTGTAGACGTGGGGCTCGAGCCCGCGCAGGCGAAGGTGGCGGCGGACAAGCCCATAGGCATCATCGCGCGGCGGATCGGCGTACACGACGAGCAGGTCCACGTCGCTGAACGCGGTCGCACGACCCCTGGCCCAGGAGCCGAAGAGGACGACCCGTCGCAGGGGCAGCGACTCGGCCAGCGTCGGCAACTGCTCGCGCAGGCGCGCGACGAGCTCGGCCCGGCTAAGCTGCGGCGAGAAGACTTTCAGAGAACCGAACGATTCGCTCGGCATGGCCCACCATCCTCTCGGCTTCGGTCCGCGTGTATCGCCTGCGCGGTGACCCCGACGGGTGCGCGTCGGGGTAGCGTGCCGGGATGTACGCCTTGTCCAGCTCGAGCGCGGCGTCCATCAGATCGGCGGGCAAGTCGGCGAGCACCGGCTGAGATCGACCCACCACGTCCACGAGGTCCGCCACCGAGTGTCCCCAGGCCTCCACACCGGCCCGGTGGAGCACCGCCTTCACCGCTTTCTCGGCGGCTTGCTGAGCGGAGAAGCAGGCCCAGTCGTAGAACCCGGCCTCGAGGTCGTGGCGTGCGTGAATCAGATCTCCTTGAGCCTGATCCAGCCAGTCGGCGCTGCGCTCCATTTGCTCCCCCTTCAGAACGGCGGCCCGCCATGAGGTCACCAGATTATACACCTGGACTGGCCCAAAAAGTGAGCGCCCTGCTGCCGTAGCTCTGCCCGAAGCCTCCCCGCGTCCAGCGCTCACGGACTCACGCCGTCCCGAGCGCAGAGCGCAGCTCCATCCCCGCCGCTTGCCTGACCATCATCCCCGTGACCACGGTCCGACACGGGGCCAGCGCCTCGGAGATCTCAACTGAGTCATTTCGCCTCAAGCCTCCCGCTCAACCCTCTCCATCAATGACCCGAGGCCCCCACCGACCGCGGCCTGCCTCAGCACCAGGGCCTGGATCTCCGCCAGCCTTTCCTCGCTGTGGGCCTCGAATCGCATCGTGAGCAGCGGCTCGGTGACCGAAGGTCGATCTGGTGCAGCCGGGCGCCACTGGCCTTCACCCAGAAGGTTGCGCTGTCGATGCGGGCCGAGGTATTGCCCTCGGCCAGGATGACGTAGTCGTTCTCGGGCTTGCCGAGGTCGGGGGACATGCCGAGCAATCGCTCCAGGACGTGGCGTTTGTCGGTCATGTCGCGCCGGTGTTCTGCCTGAGCGCCGCGTGGGACGCGCGAATCTCCACCTCACACATCGCGACCACGTTCTCCGGGGGCACGTCGTCCTGAACGTTGTGGACCGGAGCGATAACGAAGCCGCCGCCACAGCCCAGGTCGCCGATGCGTCGCCGGACTTCCGCGCGCACATCGTCAGGCGCACCGTGCGGCAGGACGTGCTGCGTGTCAATCGCTCCCCAGAACGAGAGATACTTGCCGAACTCTCGCTTCAGGTTGGCCGTATCCATCTCCCGGGCGGAGACCTGCACCGGGTTGAGGCAGTCCACGCCGATCTCGATCAGGTCGCCGATCAACGGATAGACATCTCCGCAGGAATGGTACAGAATCTTGGCGTTGGTTTTCCGCCGAATCGTATCAAACAGCAACTGGTGGCGCGGCTTGAGGAGCTTGCGGTAGATCGCGGGAGAGATCAGAAGGCCATCCTGGATGCCCAGGTCGTCGGCAAAGACGATCACGTCCAGGTATGGACCGGTCTCTTCCAGGAATCGTTCGTAGCGAAGGACCTGAATCTCGGTCAGCTTCTCCAGCAGCAGATCGGCGAAGGCCTGGTCCATCACCAGATCGACGAGGAACTGCTCGAAGCCGCGCATCGCCAGGGCCAGCTCCAGGATGCTTGGCTTGTCGACATTGCCGACGATGGCCCACTGGTTCATTTCATCCAGGCGCCGGGCTTCTTCCCCGACCCCCTCGGTGCGCCCCGGGTCGAGCGGGTCCGGCCAGGCGTAGGCTTTCACGTCGGCCAGGGTGGCCGTGGCCAGCGGCTCGCCGACGGGCACGTACGTGTAGCGCTCGGATGCCGGTATCCAGTACTCCACACCCCATTCGTTGACGGAGCGTCCATCCGGATACGCCGTCTCACGGGAATGGCGGGGTGGTCGCGTGTCCACGGATCGCGTATCCACGTGCAGGCGTTCCAGGACCTCGGTCTCGACCCGGACTTTCTGCGAAGGCCCCGATCCCGCCACCGCGTGGCCCCGGACTTTCTGAGGAGGCCCCAGGTGATCCTTCAAGCGGCTATAGGCCGTGGCTCGAATGGTCGAGACGATCGTTCCCCCGAGGTCGAGCGGCACGCGATCCGGTTCCCGGTGGTTGAGCGCCGCTTGCACTCTCTGGCGAGCGTTCATGCGTGTTCCTCTCGTGCTGGCAAGTGCGCCAGGTCCGCCCCCTCCAACCCCTCTCCGACTCGGACCGGCTCAGGAACGGCGGGCCCAGCGAGTTCCCAGTAGCTCCGAAGCCCGGAACTACTGACAACTGAAAACTGACTACTCGGACCCTCGGGTGAGGTCATCCCCTCGACGATGATAGACCTCGCGAATGAGCGGGTGGACGACCTCATAGGTGGCGAGGCGAGACCGGTACTGCGTGGCCACGTCTGGGTCAGGGTGGTAGACGTGCCGTACCTGCGCCAGTCGATGAGCGGCAGCCTCGTGTGACTCGTACAGCCCGACACCCACTCCGGCCAGGATCGCTGCCCCGAGGGAAGCAGCCTCCGATACGTTCATCGCCAGGATCGGCCGATTCAGGATGTTGGCCCGGATCTGGAGATCCACCGCAGACTTAGCGCTCCCGCCAATCGCGTGCAGCTCCCGCACCGACGTGCCAGATCGCTCCAGCAGCCCCAGGTTGAGCCCGAGCTCGAACGTGGTGCCCTCGAGGATGGCCTTGACGATCTCCCGCCGCTCGGTGCTCAGGGTCAGTCCCAGGATGCTCCCCCGGGCCTCGCCGTCGAACCAGGGGGTCCCGGTCCCGGAGAAGTGGGGGAGGACGAGCAGATTGGTTGGGGTTGCCGGCAGATCGGCAAGCAGCAGGTCGTAGGGGTCCTGGTCGGTGGCCCGACCCTGCTCGACCTCGCTCTGAGCAAATGCATCCCGGACCCAGCGCAGGAGCGAGCCGCCGGTGAAGTTATACGCGATGGTCACGAAACGCCCGGGCACGACGTGGGGATAGCACGGGAAGCCCGCCGCGCCAAGCGTGGCCTGGAAGCCGCCGAGCACGGCGCAGATGACGTGAACCGTGCCCAGGGCATAGGTCGCCTGGCCCTCGGCAAGGACCCCCGCGCCGACGGCTCCGCAGGGCTGGTCGTGTCCGCCCAGCACGACCAGCGTCGAGCGCGGCAGACCCAGCTCGTCGGCGATCCCGGGGGCTGGTCTCCCCAAAGCCGTCCCCGCGGGCGCGACCGCGGGCAACAGCTTCGGATCGAGCCGGGCCGCCTCCAGGATCGGCTCTGACCAATCGAGGCGGTGCACATCGAAGGCCATCGTCCGGGCCGCCATCGAGTAGTCGATCGTCGGCGGCAGGCCCAGCCGGCTCAGCACGAGCTCCCCGTAGCAGAGGAACTTGTCGACCGCTCGATACGCGTCCGGACGGTTCCGCTGCAACCAGCAGATCTTGGCCAGAGGATAGGTCGAGCCTGGCACCTGCCCGGTAAGCGCGAACAGACGGTCCGCGCCGAGCTGCTCGATCAACCTCGCGCACTCTGGTCCGCCCCGCTGGTCAAAGGCGGTCAAGGTCGGAACCACGGGCCGGCCCTGGCGGTCCACCGGAGTGAAAGCCTCACCCATCACGGAGACCGCGAGGGCTGCGATTCCGGATCGCCCGGGCGAATCTGGCACGCTGGAGGTAACCTGGCGAATCGCGCTGGCCGTGTGCCGCCAGATGGCCTCCGGGTCCAGCTCCACCCAGCCAGGCCGCGGGTAGCTCATCGAGTACTCGCGGTAGGCCGAGGCGAGAACCTCGCCTTCCAGGTTGAAGGCGATGGCCTTGCAGCCCGTGTACCCCAGATCCAGACCAAGCAGCACTCGGTTGTGGTTTCTCACCTCACTGCGCCCCCTGGTGGAACTCCCTCCCCGCGTGCGGGGAGGGTGCGGGTGCGGGCCGTGGGGTAGAACGGGAAGAAATCGCTGTTCGGGTGTATGCCGACGACGTCATCGCCCCGCCAGGTGAACTCGTACTCCACCCCATCGGTCGTCTCGAGCGCGGTGTGAACCGGCAGGGCATACATCAGCACGATCTCGGCTCCCGGTTGCCCGGAGGTGGCCGAAGCCGGCACATACGCAAAGGGGCCGAGCATCAGCGACGAGCAGGAGCGACCGTCGACGGTGAGGGAGACCGATTCGGCGGGCGTCCAGCGAGGAACTCGAATGAGGACGTTGTCGCGCCCCGTCGTCCCCTTCAGAACGATCGCGACTCTGGCCTGCTCGGCTCTCTCGCTGGTTACGCGGACGCGCTCGTCCTCGTAGTCGAGATGGAGATACACGGTCAGGCCGGCCCGGGTCTGGAAGGCGATGTGCTGGTAGATGTCGATCAGGGTGTGCAGGCCGGCGGCGGTGACGTCCGTGACGTTGTGCTTTCCCGCGTGCGGCTCCGTGTGCATGCCGCCCAGTCCGCCGATGACTCGCTCGTTCAGGTTGGCATGCTCGTCCCTGCCGTCGTCGGTGCGGGGTCGCAGATCGGAGCACGCGGTGACCTGGGAGGGAAGGAGGCGGGCCCTGACGATCCGCTCGGCATCGTCCAGGAACTCGGGGTGGCCATGGCGAGCCAGCCACAGGGCGAGCTGAGCGGCGTCGCCGGGCGAGGTGGTCTCGCCTCGTCGGTCCGTGCCGAGGTCGTGGGCGGTGAAACCCGACTCTTTCACCATCCGGCGCACGGTGACCCGATAGGTCGCCAGCACCGCGTCGACGTATCCCTGCTGACCGGTCAGTTCGCCAAAGAGGAGCAAACCTCGCAGCGTGCCCAGGTAGGAGTGCGTGTGATCGGCCCGGGAAGCGTCGTTGAACTCGCCCTCGGGCCTCGTCGTGTTCGCGAGGTGATAGCGGGCGAATCGGTCGGCCAGTTCCAGCGCGAGGGGGTCACCGGTTGCCTCGTAGAACCAGACCAGGGCTTCAATCAGGCGTCCGTTCGAGCCCGTCGGGTCCTGGTGGCGGGCGATCAGGTTGGTGGTGCGGCGCCCGTAGTCGAATCCGGCGATATCCCAGCTACCGTCCGGCCGCGACACTCGGCGGATCGTCTCCAGCATGCGGTGGCCCTGCTGCGCTGCCCACCGGCTGTTTCGGTAGCGAACCAGGGCGTTCAAGGCCAGCAGGCTTTCCCGCAGCGAATGGAGCTCGAAGCGTGGCTCCACCCCTTCCCAATCGAGCGGCGCAAAGCAGAGGTTGTCCGGGTTGTCGAAGAACCTTCGGAGGTTCTCCAGCATGGCCCCTTCTTCGCGCGCCGGGAGAGCGAAGTCCGTGGCCGCCTCGAGCCGCAGCATCGCGTCCCACCACCGGCCAAGGTTGTGCGCGGGCCAGGAGAACCGGAACTCCGCCCGGTAGTCCCGGTCTACGTCGAGCGCCCAGTAGGGCAGGTAGTTGCGGGTCGGGCACAGGCAGTTCAGCAGGTTCTGCCCGGCCAGCCCCATCGAGTGCTTGAGGTCCACGTTCATCTCCTCTCCGCGTCGCGTCGAACTCTCCCCCGCCGGCCGGATCCCTCCCCGACGCGAGGAGGGGGCGGTTCCCCCTCTCCGTGTCGGAGAGGGGGCCAGGGGGTGAGGTCCGGCCCACGATGCGATCCTACCCCTTGATACCCGAGAAGACAACGCCCTGGATGAAGTAGCGTTGCCCGAGGAAGAACAGGATGATCACCGGCAGCATCGTCAGCGTCGAGGCCGCCATCAGCAGGTGCCATTGTCCCCCGTGCAGGCTCTGGTAGCCGCGCAGGCCGAGCTGGATCGTGAAGTTCTGCTCGGAGTGCAGGTAGATGAGCGGCAACTGGAACTCGTTCCAACTGGCGGTGAAGACGAAGATGGCGACGGCCATGAGCACTGGCTTCGACATCGGCAAGATGATCCGGGAGTAGATGCCGAAGGTGCTGGCCCCGTCGATGCGCGCCGCGTCGTCCAGGTCGGTGGGGATCGTCATGAAGAACTGCCGCACCAGGAAAGTGTAGAAGGCGGCGGCGAAGAACCGGGGCACGATCAGCGGTAGGAGGGTGCTGACCCAGCCAAGCGTGCGGAAAAGCACGAACTGCGGGACAAGCGTGACCTGGTGAGGCAGCATCATCGTGGCAATCATGAGGATGAAGAGCACGTCGCGGCCCCACCAGCGCAGGCGGGCGAAGGAAAAGCCCACGAGCGAGCAAGCGACTATCTGCCCAAGAATGTTCAGGCCGGTCACGAGGGAGCTATTCGTGAAGAAACGCAGCCAGGGCCCGACGGTCATCGCCTCGGGGTAGTTCTGCAAGCGGATTGGCTTGGGGATCAACGCTGGCGGGAACCCGTAGACCTGGGATGCCTCCTTCAGCGAGGTGGAGAGCGTCCAGACCAGTGGCAGCATGATGAGACCGACGACGGAGAGCAAGATGGCGTGCTGCAAACAGGCAACCGCCGTGCGCCGGAACCGCCAACTTGACAGTATCGACCCCGCGCGGGCGGGCGCGTCCAGGGGCTCTGCGGTCAGCTCAGCCATAGCTTATCCTCCCCTCTGTTCGCCCTCGTAGTACACCCAGGAGCGCGCGCTGCGGAACACGAGGAGCGTCAGAACCAGGATGTACAGGAACAACAGCCAGGCCATGGCCGACGCGAACCCCATGCGGAACTGCTCGAAGGCGATCCGGTACAGGTAGAGTTCGTAGAAAAGCGTGGCGTTGAGGGGCCCCCCCTGGGTCATAATGAAGGCTGGTGTGAACACCTGAAGCGAGCGGATGATCCCCATGACGAGCTGGAAGAAGATGACCGGTGTGATCATGGGGAGGGTGATGAAGCGGAGGCGCGGCCACCACCCCGCTCCGTCGACGATCGACGCCTCGTACAGCTCGGTTGGCACGCCTTGCAGCGCAGCCAGGTAGATCACCATCCCGCCGCCGACGCTCCACAGAGTCATCATGACCAGAGCCGGCATGGCCCACTCGGGGTCGAGCAGCCACGCCGGGCCGGCGATGCCGAAAAGAGACAGGATGTAGTTCAGCGGGCCAAACTCGGGTGAGAACAGCCAGCGCCAGAGGAGCGCCGACGCGACTCCGGAGAGCACGACGGGCAGGTAGTAGAGCGTGCGGTAGAAGCGCAGCCCCCGGATGTTCGCGTTCAGCAGCATTGCCAGCGTCAGTCCCGCGGCGATGTCCATGGGCACACTGACGATGGCATACATCGTGGTGATCTTCAAGGAATGACCTACCAGCGGATCATGCACGAACAGCCGGCGGATGTTGTTGAGGCCGGCGAACCGGGCCGGGCTGAGAAGGTCCCAATCCGTAAAGACCATCACCGCCGAAGCGAGCATCGGCCCGGCCACGAAGATGACGAAGCCGAGGATCCACGGCGCGGCGAACAGCCATCCCTGGACGTGTCGGCCGATCCGTCTCCGGCGCCGGGAGGACAAGCTGGTCGCAGCAATACCCGTTGCGAGGCCCATTGAGTAGTCTCCCCCCTACCGGGGGTTTGGGACAAGAGAGTCCAGGAAACTCCCCTGCCCCAAAAAACCAGCGATAGGTTGCTACCTTCAGGTTCGAGGTCCGAATGGTCGACTTCGCGACCTGCGGCCGGCTACACGAGTCCGGTGTCCTTCAGCTCCTTCAAGGTCCGCTGGATGTCTGGCATCGCCTGGGTCATCGCCTCTTTGGCCGTCATCTTCCCCACGTAGACCGGGTTCAGCGCATTGTTGACGATTCTCGACACGGCCGAATAGGCCCCACTGTTTCCGGGGTACGGCAGCATCAGGTACTCCAGGTCTTCCAGCACCATGAGGTTGTTGTCCGGTGGCCTGGAGTTGACGAAGGTCGGGTGCGGTGGGTTGATGTGGGTCTTGAGGGACGGAATGGTCGTGGCCATGTCATAGAGCATGAGGTAGGCTTCGGGCCCACAGGCTTCCTTCAGGAAGCCCCAGCTCTCGTCGGGATAGCGGCTGGCGTTCATCATAACCACCGTATCGCCGTAGCCGTATACCTGGCGCTTGGTCCCTGCCCGCTGCGGGAAGGGAGCGATATCCCACTTGAACTTGCCCGCTGCCGCCTTCTTCGTGCCGTTCCACTGCGCCTCGGCGGCGATCCACATGGCCACGTTCCCGCTGTTGAAACCGAATGGAATGTCGGTCTGGAACGCTGCCGAGGGATTCACCTTGTGCTTCCACTGCCACTCCGCGAACCAGTCCAGCACCTGCCAGGCCTCGGGGTTGTCGAGGTTCACGCCGCTCATGTCGGGCTTCCAGAACGGGATCCCGGCTTGAGCCAGCCACGCGGCCCACATCGTCCAGGCCGTGGAGCCGGAGACGAAGCCACCCAATTGCTCCGGACGACTGCCCGTCCACCTGGTCAGCTTCTTCGCCAGCTCCAGCGTCTCATCCCAGGTCATCGGCTTCTTGGGGTCCGGATAGGGCACCTTCTCTTTGTCGAAGATGTCCTTGTTGTAGAATATCATGAAGGTGAAGCAGAGCCAGGGCACGCTGTAGATGCTGCCATCTTTCTGTTTGTACAGCTCGAAGAAGGTGGACACGTAGTCGTCGACCTTGAAGGTCTTGTCCATCGTGAAGAAGGGGTTGAGCTTCTTCAGCACGCCCTTGGTCGCCAACCCGACGAACGTGTCGCCGCACGTCCAGTACGTATCCACCTGATCGCCCGCGCTGACCATGATCAGTAGCTTGTCCAGCTCGCAGCCGGCGGGGTTCTGGACGATCTCGACCTTGACGTTGGGGTTCTTCTTCTGGTAGGAGCTGACGATCCAGTCCCATTGAGGGCCAAACGACTGGTAGTGGCGCAAGAGGAAGCGCAAGGTAACCGGTCCCTTCGCCGCGGCCGCTTTTTCGGCGACCGTTGGCGCGGGGGCCTTGGTTGGCTCGCTTGGCGCCGCGGCTTTCGCTGGAGCGGCTGCCTGGGGCGTTGGGGTGGGTGGCACGGGTGCCCCGCAGGCCGCCATCAGGCTCGCCGTCGCGCCCATCGCCCCGATCCAGAGGAAGTCTCGTCTCGTCACACGCCTGTCCGACATGATGCCCTTCTCCTCTCAGGTTACTCCTACCGCACCTGGTCGTCGCCAAAGAGCGAAGCGCTGCGTCCATCGGCGGTAGTTCTCGGTGGGGCACAGTGTATGGTCCCGCTGGCCGGGCCACAAGGCGTGGCGTATCATCTTTTTATCGCGGAGTTATCGTGTCGATCCACGAGCGACCGGTATGATACCACGCCTGGATCGGCGAGGAGGTGCCATTGGCTATCGTCACCCGCTCTCCGATCAGAGATTCAGCGGCGCTGCGAGACAGCCTGGTCTGGGTCCGCGCGGATACCTTCGGGATCCTGCTTGGCGGCGTCGGCATCCTCCTCTGGTTGTGGGTGGCCTCGTATCTTGGCCACATCCCCGACTTCTGGCCGGGCTGGGGATTGCCACTGTCGATGCTTGTCCTCACCGGCGGCTGCTACGTACTGAAGGCCCGCAGCTACCGGCTGGCGTCAGGTCTCTTCATTGGCACCCTGCTTGGCGGCACCGTGCTGTCGCTGTTCACCCAGGGAGAGGAACCGCTGGTTCCATTCCTGTTTGCACCGACGGTCCTCATTACGGGGGCGTTGCGAGGGGACCGCGCCGCCTTCCTCGCGTCGCTCCTGGCCAGTGCGGCGATCGGCAGCGCGAAACCACTGGTGGGGATCACGATTCCCCCCTCGACCATGTGGGGCGCGCTGGCCCTGGTCTGGCTGGTAGCCCTGTCGTCCTGGGCCACGACGCAGAATCTTTACACCGCCTTGCACTGGGCCTGGACCGATAGCGAGCAGTCCAGCCGGAATCTGGCCGAGGCCCGGAAGTACCAGGGAGAGCTGGCCGCGGCGCTTCGCCAACTGGAGGAGGCAACCTACCGACTGGAGCGCGCCAACTACGCGCTGGCTCGGGCCCGAGCCGAGGCGGATGAGGCGCGACAACTGAAAGCCCAGTTTGCGGCCCACGTGAGCCACGAGCTCCGGACTCCCATCAACCTCGTGGTTGGCTTTGCCGAGCTGATGCTGAGCCATCCGGAGACGTATGGCGGCACACCGCTGCCCGACACCTACGTTGCCGACCTCTCCGTCATCCACCGAAGCGCGAAGCACCTCCGTGGACTCATCGACGACATCCTCGACCTCTCTCAGATCGACGCGGGCGCTATGCCGGTCCTCAAGGAGATCACGGACATCGGCGCCCTCGTGAACGAGGCGGTGGCGACCGCGCAGCCGCTGTTGGAGCGCAAGGGGCTCGCGATCAAGATCGACGTCGCGCCGAGCCTGCCCCTCCTGAACCTTGACCGGCTGCGCATCCGGCAGGTGCTGCTGAATCTCCTGAACAACGCCGTCCGCTTCACCGAGCTCGGCGGTATCGGCGTCCGGGTCGATCGTGACGAGGATCACGTGCTGGTCGAGGTGGCGGACACGGGAGTGGGCATCAGGCCCGAGGATCTCGGCAAGCTGTTCGAGCCGTTCCACCAACTGGAGAGCTCCCCAACGCGCGGACGTGGGGGAACGGGCCTTGGGCTGGCGATCTGTCGTCGCTTCGTCGAGCTGCACGGGGGGCGAATCTGGGCAAGCAGCGAAGGTATCCCCGGCCAGGGGAGCATCTTCGGTTTTGCGCTCCCGCTTCAGCCCGAGTCGGAACCTGCAGTTGACGCCAGGGGCGCACCTCCTGGCCAGGCATATCGTCGCTGGGAGCTGCCATCCGCTCCCCCGGCGCCGACCGTCGTCCTTCTCGACGACGACCCGTCCATCGTCAACCTCTTCCGGCGACGCCTGGACGAGTATCGAGTCGAGGGTGTGACTCAACCGATGGAGGCCATCAAGCTCGCCGCCAGGCTGCGAGCTCACGCCATCGTCACCGACCTACCGAACGGCGCATCCCTCGACGAGTGGCAGAGAGATTGGGAGCGGCTTGCCGGGAGGCATGGTGTGCGCGTGGTGGGCTGTCCGATGCCGAGCGGACGGCGGGTGGCGCGCGCTCTGGGGCTGGTCGACTACCTGGTGAAGCCGGTGACTCGGGAGGCGCTGCTGGAGTCGGTGAAAGCCGTGGCCCCACCCTTACGATCGGCGCCACAGACGGTCCTCGTCGTGGACGACGAGCCGCAGATGGTCAGGCTTCTCTGCAACACGCTCCGGGCATCGGGCACACCGTACCATCTCCGGGTGGCCTACGACGGCGAGCAGGCGCTGGAGCAGATGTCGCGAACGGTCCCGGACCTGGTGCTCCTGGACCTCCTGATGCCACAGGTGGGCGGACTGACGGTTCTGGAGAAGATGAGAGCGGACCCTGTCCTGGCCCACGTCCCCGTCATCGCCGTATCCGCCCGCGGCGCCATCGAAGCCATCTCCCCGTCCGTGGCTCGAACCGTTGCCCTGGTCAGCGACGAGCCCTTCCCCGTTAGTCGGCTGCTTGGGCTGGTGAAGACGATCCTCAATGCTCTCCCACCCGCCGAGCCAGGGGATCAGCCCAACGAGCCAGCGCCGCCAGGAGACCATCACGCGTCAGGGGTTTCCGGATGAACTCAGCGGCCCCCAGCGCCAGGGCCAGATCGGACTCTCCCAGGACCGTGCAGACGAGGATCGGGATCTCCTGGGTCGACGGATCGTGCTTCAGCGCCTGGATCGCGTCCCAGCCATCCTGCCCGGGGAGCATGATATCCACCAGAATGACGTCAGGATGAGCGCTCCGAGCGATGGCCAGGCCATCCGAGACCGTGGTGGCGCTCAAGACCGTGTAGTTCTGATCGGCGATCAGGCGACTGACCAATTGCACCATATCCGGGCTATCGTCGATGACCAGGAGAGTCCGACGCTGCACCGGGATCTCCGCGGTGATTGCCAGACCGTCTGTCCGCTTCTCCACACTCAGGGCGCCGTGCAATGACTCGATCAACTGCCGCAAGAGCGCCAAGCGCTCTATCGCCTGGTTTGTCTGGAGGCCAACGTCGGACAGCGCGCCCTCGTAGGTCAGGCTGAAGATGACGTGCTCGGGCCGTTCCATGGTGGAGATCACGATTTGGCCACCGCGAGCTCCACCAAGCACGTAACCCACCGCGGTGATCACGAACTGCCGCAGGGCCGTGCGATTGCCGGGCACGACGAGTGGCTGGGCGGGCACTTGGGTACAGACGACGACATCGTGGTTCGCCACGACGTCACGCAGCAACTCGACAACCGCACGGGTGGTGTCGTTCAGGTCCGTCAAACTTTCCCCATGGTGAGTGGCCGCATCTACCTCCGCATAAGGCGGACGCCTCCCTGGTGCCTCGGCCCTGGTTGTTGCCGCGGACCGAGCCTCGGCCGGAACGCTCTCCCAGAGCAGTGTGGCGATGGTCTGGTGCGCGTGCCGTAGGTTCCGGAAGTACTGGGCCTGACCAAGTCCAAGCCGAGCCATCACTTCCCGAAACGGGAGCGCCTCGACGTAGCGGAGCTGGAGGATCTGGTGATCTCGGCTCCACGGTGCACCGGATGGCGGTGAGGTATCGCGCCGCAGACTGTCGATGGCGTCGAGGAGCACCTGGCGGAGGGCTTGCGTGCTCTTTACGCCGGGCCGCAGCCGTTCGGGCAGCAGTACACGGGTGAGCGGATGCTCCCGGAGACAAGCAGGATCGTAGAGGTGCTCGAGACCGTCCTTGACCAGGGCGATGAAGTCGGGCGTGGACATCCTCCCAGCTCCGTCTCGCATCATCTCTCTGCCTTCGCGTCGAGTGTATCACACCGACAGGCATGCGGAGACGCGGGGATTATCCCCTGGCCTGCCAGTCGCCTTGACGCGACTCGACACCTGCCTTAACCTTGCAGAGCGAGTAGAGAAGGAGTCAACTGATGGCGCAGGCCCGGCTGTTCTTGCTTTTCGCGGCGCTCTACCTGCTGACGATGCGCGGGCACTACGGCGGGGATGGCTTCCTGATGTACCTGACCGCCGAGAGCCTGGTGCTCGACGGCGACGTCGCCATCGACGATCGGCCGCTCTCGGTGCCGGAGTTCGCGGCGACGCTCGAGGATCGCCGGCCCACGCTCATTCGCGGCGTCGACGGTCGGCGGTACTCGCCCTATGGGCTCGGCCTGGCACTGGTCGAGGCGCCGCTGTATGCGCTGGGAACGCTGGCGAGCCGGGTGGGCCCGCTCCACCTGGCGCCTTACGTCACGATGTTCGTCGTCTCGACGGCCAACGTCTGGGTATCGGCGGCCCTGGTCGTGGCCGCGTTCGCTTTGGCGTGGGCGCTGGGCTATCGCCTGGCAGTGGCGCTGGCCGGCGCGCTGCTGCTGGGCACGTCGACGATGGTCTGGGGGTACGCGGGCTACGGCTTCAGCGAGCCGCTCTACGCCCTGACGCTCGTCACCGCGCTACTCGCGCTGGCTCGGCTCTCGGGGGTCGGGTGTCAGGTCTCGGGTGTCGAGTCTCGGGTCTCGGGGTCGGCAGCCGGAGCTCCTGGCCCCTGGCCCCTGGCCCCTGGCACCCGGCGCCTGGGGCCTGGCGCCTGGCACCTGACACCTGACCCCCAACCCCCCACCCCCATGTGCGCTAACTTAGGGCCTGGCACGGCGGCACCGGGGGCCGACCTCACCCCCTGCCCGCCGTTCCTCAGCGCGTCCGACGCGGAGAGGGGGAGCCGCCATCCCCCTCCCCGCGTCGGGCTCGGCTCAGGAACGGCGGGCAGGGGGGAGAGGTCCGCGCC
>JACPQP010000013.1 GCA_016190465.1 Chloroflexota bacterium | reverse complement strand
GTGCCACAGCGATCTCCACGTGATGCGCGGCGACGTCCCCGCGCCGCTTCCGGCCATCCTGGGCCACGAGGGCGCTGGCGTCGTCGAGGCGGTGGGCGACGGCGTGACGTCGGTCAAGCCGGGCGACCACGTGGTTTTCCTGTGGCGGGCGAGCTGTGGCCACTGCTATTTCTGTAGCCGCGGGCGCCCGGCCCTCTGCGATATGGGTGCCGGCATCCGCTGGTCCGGCCGGCTGGCGGACGGCACCTCACGCTATCGCCGTGACGCCGAGGAGATCCGACACTTCGCGGGGGTCAGCTCGTTTGCCGAGTACAGCGTCTTACCCGAGGCGGGCGTGATCCCGATCCGCCGGGATGTACCGCTGGACAAGGCGGCGACCGTCGGCTGCGCGGTGATGACGGGAGTCGGCGCGGCCATCAACGCGGCGAAGGTCGAGCCGGGCGCCAGCGTCGTCGTGATCGGCTGCGGCGGCGTCGGCCTCAACGTGATCCAGGGTGCGGCGCTCGCCGGCGCCGAACGGATCATCGCGGTCGACGTCCTGCCGAACAAGCTCGAGTATGCCCGGGTCTTTGGCGCGACGCACACGCTGAACGCGCGGGATGGGGGTGTCGTCGAGGCGGTCAGGGAGCTGACCGAGGGCCGCGGCGCGGACTACGCCTTTGAGGTGATCGGCCGACCGGAAACGATCCGCCAGGTGTACGAGGTGATTCGGCGCGGCGGGACGGCCGTGGTGGTGGGCATCGCGCCCACCACCGCCGAGGTATCGCTCAACGCGTCGTCGATCATGCTCCAGGAGAAGACGCTCCGGGGCACGCTTTACGGCTCGTGCGTGCCGCACACCGATGTCCCCCGTCTGCTGGGGCTGTACGTCGCCGGCAAGCTGAAGCTGGACGAGCTGATCAGCCGCGAGTACCCGATCGAGCAGATCAACGACGCCTTCGCGGCGCTGGAGCGTGGTGAGGTCGCCCGCAGCATTATCCGGTTCTCGCGGTTCGATTAGGTGCTGCGGTACCCGCCGAAGGTCTACGCCGCGCTGATCGTGTCGTCGTTGCTCTGGGCCTCGATGTACCCGGCCGCCAAGCCGGTGCTCGGCGAGGTCGGGCCGGCCCACGTCGCGCTGGTGCGCGCGGTGACCGCGGGCATCGTGCTCTCGGCGCTGGTGCTCGGGCGCGGCGGGTCAAAGCCGCTTCTCGCCGTGATACGAGAGCGGTGGCTGGCGACGCTGGTCTACGGGGTCAACAGCTTCGTCGTGAACTCGTTCCTCTCCGTCGCGGCGCTCGCCCTCCTGCCGGCGTCGGTCAACGCGCTTCTGAACAACCTGCACCCGCTGTGGCTTGCGCTCGGCACGGTCGCTCTCCACCGGGCGGTGGGCAGCCGGCGGGTGCTGACCGGCGCGGTCCTCGCGTTCGTCGGGGTCGGGCTGGTCCTGTTTCGGGACGCCCGCCCCGAAGTACTATCGTTTCAGTCGTTGAGCCTGCTCGGCGTGCTCCTCTCGGTCCTCTGTAGCCTCGGTATCGCGCTCAGCACCGTCCTCGGGCGCGCGCTGATGCGCACGGGCGATGCGATCCCCACCGTGGCCATCGCCAGCGGGATGGCCGGGTTCGTCCTGGCCCCCGCCGTTGGCGCCGGCATTGGCTTTCAGCCGCTGATTGAGGCGCTGGTTCGACCCGGGCCGACGCTGGCGCTGCTGATCTACCTGGGCGTCGGCTGCACCAGTCTCAACTTCACGCTCTGGATGTACGCGCTGAAGTACGTGCCGGCGGCCGAGGCGGCGGTGTACCAGTACCTCGTCCCGCCGCTCGGCGTAGCGCTCTCCGCGCTGTTCCTGGGCGAGCCACTCACCCTCACCTTCGTGGTCGGTGGCGCGTCCATCGTCGGGGGCATCGTCTGGGCGCAGACCACCGGTTCGTCTCACGAGCGCAAGCTGGTCGATGCGCATCGAGTGAAACCGGGTCATCGATGACTTCGCCTCGGGCTGCCACAACCGAGCCGGCCGGGTCTCGCCCGCTGGCCACTGCCAGTCGCGGCACGTTGTCCGGCAGATCGATGAGACACGATGACCCCACCAGGTTGTCGTGTCGCAATTATCTCACCCGCATGCGACAACTCGGGTTGTCACGTGCTATACTTTGGGGCGCAGAGAGACAACCGCGCTCGGAGCTATGTCTATGAGCCGTGGACGCAAGTCACGCGCGGCTATCCATCAACGCCTTGCTTTCGAGGTGGTGGAGCTACGCCGCTTTGGTGGGCTACCTTCACCCATAGAGGCGGAAGGGATCTGGAACGAGATCTGGTACAGCGAAGCCCATGGCTCGACCGCCATCGAAGGCAACACGCTCGTCCTGAAGGAGGTTGAAGCCCTCCTCCGGGAAGGCAAGGCCATCGGCGACAAACAACTCAAGGACTATCTGGAGGTCCAGGGGTACGCTGAGGCTGCGCGGTGGATCTACGGTCAGGCAATCAAGGCGGATAGTTGGGACTCAGGGATGTTACTCACGCTCCAGGAGGTCCGACACGTCCATTACCTGGCGATGGAGCCCGTATGGAAGGTTGCTCCACATCCGAACGCCTACGATACGGAGAGCCCGGGCAACTGGCGGCAGCATAACATTCATCCGTTCGACAGTGGCATGACCCCGCCTGACCATACCCAGGTGCAGGCACTGATGACCCGCTGGATCGATGAAGTGTGCGTTTTCAGGGACGACCCGGCACCTATCGCCGAGGCCGTAGCCAAACGGCACGCCGCATTCGAACGCATCCACCCATTTCTGGATGGCAACGGGCGAACTGGCCGTCTGCTGATGAATCTCATTCTGGTCCGGCTCGGTTACCCGCCCGCGATCATCCACAAGCGAGATCGCGTCCGGTACCTGCGCGCGCTGCAAAAGGCCGATCACGCAGATACCGGCCCGCTTGGCGAACTCATAGCCCGCGCGATCATCGACAACCTCATGCGCTTCATCCTTCCTGCCGTGGCCGGTCCCGTCAAGCTCGTCCCGCTGGAAGCCCTGGCAACGGAGGCGCTGAGCGTCAAGGCGCTCCGAAAAGCGGCGGAGCGCGGCCGACTCAGGGTGGTGAGGGGCGAGGCGGGGACGTTGGTAAGCAGCAGGCAATGGCTTGATATCTACCTGGCAAGTCGCTACCGGGGGCAGCGCCAACCTCAATCTCGGGAGCAGCTTGTCCGTCACTGAGCTCGCTTTCCTGGAGATCCCTGAGCAAGCCCGATTCGGGTGTTGTTGAGGGCCGACGGCGACCGCCGCGAGTGGTCGTGGCGGTCAGGAAGCGAGCCGCGAGGCGTGGACGGATGAGGCCGTATCGATGAGGCCGTTATGATTGAGCAATTTCGGCGGACCCTCCGGTCGCACCGGTCTCTGCTGTGGCTGTGCGCGGTCATCGCGGTCAACCAGCTCGGCTTCGGCATCATCGTCCCCGTCGTGCCACTCTATGCGCAGTCCTTCGGGGTAAGCACCGCGGCCATCGGGCTCGCCGTCGCCGTCTACGGGCTCGGACGCCTCCTCTTCGACCTGCCGATGGGCCAGCTCGCCGAGCGATACGGCCGGCGGACCGTGCTGCTGCTGGGCGGCGGACTCACCGCGGGCGGCAGCTTGCTCTGCGGCTTCGCGACGACCTACGAGCAACTGATCCTGTTCCGCTTCATCGCCGGCATCGGCGCCGCGACCGTGCTCACCGGCGGCCAGGTCTACCTTGCCGACATCAGCACACCGGAGAACCGCGGGCGAATGACGAGCGTCTACATGGGCTTCTTCATCTTCGCCGTCGGGTTCGGGCCGACGCCCGGTGGCATCATCGCCGACCTCTTCGGCATGCGCGCCCCGTTCTTCGCCTTCGCCATTCTGGGCACCCTCGCGGGAGTCATCGCCACCACCCGCCTGCCGGAGACGCGCGGCCGCTCCACGGGCAGCCAGACCGCGCGCGAGCCGTCCCCGCCCTTCGGGGAAACGCTCCGGATGCTCCTGCGCCGCCCCGGCTTCGTCCTTGTCGGCGCCATTGCCTTCGCCCAGTTCTTTGCCCGAACCGGCGCCATCTTCAGCGTGGTGCCCCTCCTTGGCGCCAACCGGCTGGGTCTCTCGGCCTCGCAGATCGGCGTCGCCTTCACCATCGCCAACGTGCTCAACCTGGCGCTCGTCTCGTTCTCGGGTCTGCTGGTCGATCGCTTTGGCCGGAAGGCAGTGATTGTCCCTGGCTCGCTGCTCTCCGGGCTGGCCTTCGTCGCGTTCACGGGGGCGGACACCTATCCGCTCTTCGTCGCCTCCACCGTCCTCTGGGGCCTCGCCGGCGGGATCTCCAGCGCGGCCCCGACGGCATACGCGGCCGACATGGCGCCGCGCGGCGCCAACGGCGTGACGATGGGCGTCTATCGCACCCTCGCCGACGCCGGCTACGTCGTCGGGCCGGCCACCCTCGGCCTGCTGGCCGACCAGTACGGCCCGGACACCGCGCTCATCGGCACCGCGGCCCTGATCGTCTTCGTCACGGTCCCCTTCGCGCTGTATGCGCCCGAGACCATGAGGCGACCAGGCGGCGTCCCGCGACCGGTTGGGTGACGGCGTGCTACCCCGACTGCGGGTGACTCGGCTCTACAGCAGCGAGCGGTGGTGTCGAGCAAGCGGGTGGCCTGACCGGAGCCACCCCCCTCCCCGCGTCGGGGAGGGGGGAAGGGGGGAGAGGTCGGACCCCCCCGTGCGGATTGCTGTTGGCGGTGCCTGGTGGTGCAACGAGGTCGGTGTGCGCGGGGGTGAAAGATGCGCTGGGCGCCGAGAGTCTCTCGAGCCCTCATTCTTCGGCTCTACGAGACTGATGCCCGGGGCATCGTCGACGAGGAGCTGATCGACGAAGTGGCTTTCGGCTTCTACGCTCGCTGCAAGAGCATCTCGACGGTGACCGAGGCCGCCTTCGGTAAAGTCGAGTGTCCATCGTGCGGGCACGTCATCGCGCACCACGGTGGGAGAAGCGAGGTGCTCAGGTGCGGTCAGTGTACCTGGCAGATCACGTGGGGCGACTACCAGAAGACCTATCAGCACAAGCAGCTTGTCGGCGGGACCGCGTTGCACGCGTTTGAGGATTTCGTGGCGCGGTTGCCCCACGCGGGTTCGCCGAGCGAGAAGATGCGCCTGATCGACGCGGTCATCCACGAGTGCCACAAATACGTCACGGCCGATGGACAGGCCCTGCCCACCCGGCCCGCCGCCGTGAACCTGATCGAGGGGACGATGGCCCAGGTCGTCGCTCTCCTCGAAGACCTGGCCTGCGGGCCAGCGAGCTCTCCGGGAATCGAGGAGAACCGGATCGCCTGGCGAGCGAAGGTGCGGGCCGCCCTGACCCGGTGGCATCCAAATGTGTAGTCATCCCCCCAATCCACGGGCGATCTCGTAGACCTCGGCGAACGGCACGTTCGCCTGGCGGGCGAGCGCGGCGCAATCGTCGTACTCGGGGGAGACCAGGCGCTCGTCGCCAAGCTGCTTCACCTTGACCCGCACTGGCCCCCAGGGGGTCGCCACCGTCTGCTGCCAGCGCCGGCACTTCCAGCGACGCTCAGTCCGCACGCGCACGCCCAGCGAGGTCGTCTCCCGCAAGACCCGGCGGGCCAGCGCCGCCTCGGCGCCCGGCGCGGCGAGCACCGTGAGCTTCGTCGCCGGACGGTTCTTCTTCATCTGGATGGGGGTGAAGAAGACGTCCAGGGCGCCGGCGTCGAGGAGCGTCTGCATCGCCGCGCCGAGCTGCTCGGGCGTGGCGTCGTCGACGTTCGTCTCGATCACGGCGATGGTGTCGGTCTCCAGCCCGCCGTCGGCGGCCGTCTCGGGCTCGCCGAGCCAGACACGCAGCAAATTCGGCCACGGCAGCACCTTTCGACCAAAGCCGTGCCCGGTGGCCACGAGACGCAGCGGCGGCATCTCGAAGGTGGCCAGCGCCGACAGGATGGCCGCGCCGGTCGGGGTCGTCAGCTCGGTCTGGGCCGGGCTGGGCCGGATCGGCGCGCTGGCCCGGCGCAGCAGCTCGAGCGTGGCCGGCGCCGGGACCGGCAGGACGCCGTGGGCCGTCTGGACCGAGCCCGTTCCGGTGGGGACGCTGGAAGCGCAGATGCGCTCGACGCCGAGGTGCTCGAGGCAGACCGCCGTGCCGACGACGTCGACGATGGCGTCGACCGCCCCGACCTCGTGGAAGTGGACCTCGTCGACCGGGACGCCGTGGACCGCCGCCTCCGCTTCGGCCAATCCTCGGAAGACGGCGGTGGCCCGGGCGACCACTCGGGGGGCAAGCGCGGTCTGATCGATGATCGCGAGGACGTCTCGAAGATGGCGATGGGGCTGCTCGGCATCCGGGGACAGCCACACCCGGAGCGCCGTCCCGCGCAGACCGTCTCGCACCACGACCTCAGCCTCGACGGTGTAGCCGCCGATGGGCAGGCGAGCGAGTTCGTGGCGCACCAGCTCGACCGGAGCACCGGCGTCGATCAGCGAGCCCAACGCCATATCCCCGCTGATGCCGGAAAAGCAGTCGAAATAGGCGATCATGCTCGCCGTGCTCGGGCCGCTCGGTTGGCGATCAGCCCGGCCATCGCCCCGGCGCCGATACCGTTGTCGATGTTGACGACGGCCAGGCCCGGGGCGCACGTCTGGAGCATCGAGAGCAGCGCGGCGACCCCCTGGCCGCCGATCCCATAGCCCGTCGAGGTGGGCAGACCGATCACTGGCACGTCGACCAGACCGGCGACCACCGACGGCAGCGCGCCGTCCATCCCCGCCGCGACGACGATCGCGTCCACCTCTTGCGACAGCAGGGCGTGCAACGGCTGGAACAGGCGGTGAATGCCGGCCACGCCGACGTCCGAGAAGAAGCTCACCTGGCAACCCATCTCGCGCATCAGCACCGCCGCCTGCTCGGCCACCGGCGCATCCGACGTTCCGGCGGTGAGGATGCCGACCCTTCCGCCGGTCGGCTCTGGCGGGGTCGTCCCCCGGCGAGCCACGACCATCTGGGACAGGGGATGAAACTCGAGGTGGTCGTCGGCAAGCCGCTCCCGGAGGAGGGACGCCAGGTCCGGGCCGATCCGGCTGATGATCGCCCGCCCACCGCGGCAGAGGAACGCCTCGGCGATCGAGACCACCTGCTCCGGCTGCTTCCCCGCCGCCAGGATCACCTCAGGCACGCCCTTGCGGTGCTGCCGGTTCAGGTCGGGCAAGGCGTGCGCGTCGGGCAGCGAGTCAGATGAGGAGACGTGCAGCTCGTTGAGCGCTCGCATGAGGTCGCCCAGGGGATGTTCCACCACCTTACTCCTGCCCAGAATCTATCATGGGCGGGCGCGGCGGCGCAAGGGAGCCCCTACGGGTCTACGGGTAGCGCTTGCCGAGCGCGACCTCGGCGGGACTGACGAACGGGTAGAAGGCGCGGATCGCTTCGCCGGCCGGACCAAGTGGATCCTGCCCGTGCTGCCGGCGATACTCGTCGTGGATCCGCTGTTCGGTCTCGGTAACCTCGGTCAGCGGCAGCGAGATCCAGGCCCCGTCGCGCAGCGCCGACTCGCGGATGGCGATCAGAATCTCTTGATCGGCCCGCGCGTTCGCCGCACCGTAGTCGGGGTCGGTCCCCTCCCGGATCGCCCGGTGCATCCCGAACACGACGTCGGCCCGGGCGATGGCGTCGGCCGTCGCGCCAATGGGGAAGTCCCGCAGGTGGTTCTCCCAGGCAATCGGCGGGTCCGTCTCGACGTGGACCGCCTCCAGGACCGGCACCTCGCGCGACTCGCATTGCTCACCTGGCCGCTGGCGAATGGGGAACACGCGTCGCTCGCCGTTCCGGACGAGCACCAGGTCGCTCCCGATGATCGCTCCCTCGCTGCCGATCACGTCCCAGTAGTTGCCCCGGTGGTGGTAAAGCGGGTACTGGTACACGCAGATCGCCCCGTCGGCGAACTCGACCAGCCCGTGCTCGTACGGACCGGTCGCCAGCCGACGCCCGGCCCGATCGACGTGCGGCGGTACGGGCGTCTCCCGGACAAACCCGCGCGCCCGCACCGGCGGCGCCCCACTGACACCAGGAATGAGCTTGCGGACCATGCTCATGCCGTGGTACGAGCCAGACATATACCACAGGTGGACCTGAGTCACCCGACCGATCAGCCCCGACTGGACGATCTTCAGCTTGAGCCGCTCGTTCGGCCATCGGGGGACGTTTTCGGAGACCTCCAGCTTGACGCGGTGCCGCCGGGCCGCGGCGATCATCGCGTCGGCCATCGGCAGCGTCGGCGCAATGGGCGTCTCGCTCACCACGTTGACCCCGTGCTGCGCGGCCACCTCGGTGGCGGCTCGATGCCCATCCGGATGGATGATCACGTACAGGAGGTCGGGCCGTGCCTCGGCCAGCATGTGCTCCAGTCCAGTGTAGGCCGGGGCGCCGTACTGTGCGCTGACTCGAGCCACGCGCTCGGCGTCCGCATCGCAGACTGCCACCAACTGGCACAGCGCGCCGAGACGGCTGAGCGTTTGCAGATGGTCCATCGCCCGGTTTCCGGTGCCCAGCACCGCGATCCTCAGAAGCGCTGCCACGCCTCACCTCCGTTCGTAAGACGAACCCCCGCGAGGGGGCGAGCTGTCAACGGATTTCGGGAACGGATTGAGCGGATCACCGGTCAGAGCTCTACCTCTCGGCCGATCGTCGCCGACCGGTAGAGCGCGTCGGACAGGCGCTGCACCATCAGGGCCTGCTCGCCGGTGACCAGCGGGGGACGCCCCTCGCGAACCGCCTCGACCACGTCCTGAATGCCGCGCCGCGTCGACGCCGGCCAGTCGGCGTCGGCAACGCCGGCCGGCGTCACGTCCACCGGCCGGCCGTCGCGTTCGGCCAGCACCGCCAGCGGGGCGAACTGCAAGAGCCCCTGGCTGCCCGTGAGCTCGAACCCGTAGCGAGACACGAGCGCGTCGTGGGTCCACGAGGCTTCCAGCGTCATCGCGATGCCGCCCGCCAGGCGAATGTGCGCACAGAGCAGGTCCTCGACGTCGTATGCCGCTCGCGCCTCCGGACTCGGGGCCGTACCGCCCCGCCGCTCCGGAAAGCGCCGCATCATCGTCGCCGATGCCGCGACCGGCTCCGGGTGCCCCATCACCCACAGGATGAGGTCGAGGATGTGAACCGCCGTGCAGGCCAGAACTCCACCCCCGGAGATCGCCTTGACGTAGTTCCTGGCCCACCAGGGGATGCCACTGTCCAGCGTGTAGACGTGCGCGTACTGAGGGACGCCAAGCCGTCCCTCCGCGACGAACCGTCGGGCGAACTGCGCCGACCCCATCCAGCGCATATTATAGCCGATGGCGAGCGTCCGTTGGCTTGCCCGGGCCGCCTCGACCATCTCCCCGGCCTCGCCAGCGTCCATCGCCATCGGCTTCTCGCACAGCACGTGCGCGCCGGCGCTCAACGCGGCCACCGTCACCTCGCGGTGCGTGTTGGGCATCGTGCAGATGCTCACCAGGTCCACGGGGACCGAGTCGAGCAGGTCGCGGTAGTCGGTAAACAGCCGCCCCACGCCGAAGTTCTGGCCCGCCGCTTCCAGCCGGACCGCATCCACGTCGCAGCACGCGACGAGGTCGACGTCCGGATGCTCCCGAAACTCCGTGAGGTGATACTGCCCTCGCGCCCCGCAGCCGATCACGGCGACGCGCAGGCGATTCCTCATCATCATCGTGTCCTTCCGCTCGCTCTCAGTGCGTTTTCTCTGGCCGTCGCACCCCCTCTCCCCTTGTGGGAGAGGGGCGGGGGGTGAGGGGTTCGCCCACCCCCACTCAGATATTCGTGTGCGCCCCGTCGCGGCGGTGACAGTGGTACGGTCTCTCGAACTCGAACGGGCTGCGCCGCGCCACATCCTCGTCGAACGCAACGCCCAGGCCGGGGGCCGTCGGCAGCGGGAAGTGGGTGCCCTCGATCTTCGGGAAAACGGGAAAGAGGTCGCTGCGGATAGCCTGCTCGATCTTGCGGTGAAACTCGAGCTGGGCGAAGTTGTTCGTGGCGATGCCCAGGTGGATCGACGCGGCCGTGCAGATGGGTCCCAGCGGGTTATGGGGCATCAGGTCGATGTAGTGCGCTTCGCACCAGCCGGCCACCTTCTTCGCCTCGGTCAGGCCGCCGACGTTCGAGACGTCGACCCGGGCGTAGCTCAGTAGCCCCTCCTCGATGAACGGGAGGAACACCCACTTGCTGGAGAACTCCTCGCCGACGGCGAATGGCATCGACGTCATCGAGCGGAGCTGCTGGTAGGCTTTCGGGCTCTCGGCCCGGATCGGCTCCTCGACGAACATGAGGTGAACGTCGGGCACCTGCTGGCAGAAGAGCGCCGCCTCGGCAACCGAGAGCTGGTGATGCCAGTCGATCGACAGGCAGACACCCGGCCCCAGCGCCCGGCGCACCTCCCGGATCCAGTGCACAGCTAGCTCCATCGCCTCCATCGGCTCGTACAGGCGCCCATCGCCACCCCGGCTGGCGGGCGGCAGCCCTGGGACGAAGCGAAGGTATCGCCAACCCTGCGCCGCCAGCTCCCGCGAACGCTCGACGCACTCCGGACCCGTGAGCGCACCGGGCTCGGTGAAGCAGGGCACCCGGTCGCGGGCGGCCCCGCCGAGCAACTGGTAGACTGGCACCCCCAGCGACTGGCCGAGGATGTCCCAGAGCGCCATGTCGACGGCCGAGATGACCGCGCCGAAGATCTTTCCCCCCTCGAAGTACTGGCCGCGGTACATCGTCTGCCAGATGTGCTCGATGCGCCGGGGGTCCATCCCCACCAGGAACTGACGAAAGTGGTCGAGCATCCCCATCATCGCCATCTCGCGGGAGGAGATTCCTCCCTCGCCCAGACCGCAAATGCCCCGGTCGGTCTCGACCTTGACGATGAACTGGTTGCGGAACCCGGAATGCAGGGCGAATCCCTTGACCGCAGTGATCTTCACGCGTGTTCCTCACAATCGAACAGGATCACCCTTTTAGCCTTTGAGGCCCGAGAGGATGATCCCCTTGACGAACTGCTTCTGGGTCAGGAAGAAGAGCACCATCAGCGGCAGCACCGAGAGAAACGTCCCGGCCATCAGCGTGTTCGTCATGCTGAATTGCTCCATCGCGAAGTTGCTGAGGCCGATCTGCAAGGTGAAGTTGCGTTCGCTGCTGAGGACGAGCAATGGCCAGAGGAAGCTGTTCCAGTTGCCCATGAAGGCGAAGAGCCCGAGCGTCGCCACGGCCGGTGTCGAGAGGGGCAGCAGGATGCGGACGTAGAAGCCCCAGCGGCTACACCCGTCGATCCGGCTGGCGTCTTCCAGCTCCATCGGGATGGTCAGGAAGTACTGGCGCAGCAGGAACGTGCCGAAGGGCGTGGCCAGGTGCGTGACGACCAGCGCCGCCAGGTTGTCCATCATCCCGAGCCACCTGATCACCAGGAAGGCCGGGATGATCGTGACGTAGCCGGGGATCATCATCGTGCCAAGATAGAGGAAGAAGATGGTGTCCCGGCCGGGAAAGCGCAGTCGGGCGAAGGCGTAGGCGGCCATCGAGGCGACGAGCAACCCGCCGAGCGTGGCGGAAACCGACACCAGGATCGTGTTGGCAAAGTACCGCGGAAAGTGGAAAGCGGTAAACACCTGCCGGAAGCTGCCGAGGTCCAGGTGGTCCGGCAGCAACTGCGGTGGATACACATTTGCCTCGCCCGGTCCCTTGAAGGCGGTGAGCGTCATCCACCAGAAAGGGGTGAGCATCAGCACGGTGACCGACAGCAGGACCAGGTGGTAAAGCAACGTCGAGGTGACTGTCACCGCCGGATGGCTGGATCGCATCACCGCTCTCATCTCATCCCCTTGCGTGCCCAGTGGGCAGCTCAGTAGATCTCCAGGTTTCGCCCGGTGAATCGCCACTGGATCAGCGTGAGCACGAAGATGACGGCGAACAGCACGTAGGCGATCGCCGAGGCAAAGCCCATCTCGTACCACTCGAAGGCGTGCCGGTACAGCATGTAGACGACGGTCTGGGTGGCGCCCATCGGCCCGCCCTTCGTCATCACATAGATCGAGTCGAAGACCTGAAGCGCGCCGATGGTGCTCATCAGCAACACGAAGATGGTCGTCGGCCGGAGGAGCGGCAACGTGATGCTGAAGAACAGACGAAGGCGGCCCGCGCCGTCAACCCGCGCCGCCTCGTAGTACTCCTGGGGGATGCTCTGGAGACCGGCCAGGAAGATCACCATGTTCGACCCGGCCGCATGCCAGGCGGTCAGGAAAATGATGGCCAGCGGGGCAGTGGCCGGATCGTTGAGCCAGGGCACGCTCGGTATGCCGATCGCGTTGAGGGCGTAGTTGACGAGGCCGAACTCGGTGTCGAGGAGCCAGCGCCAGATCAGCGACACGGCGACCCCGGATGTCACCACAGGCGAGAAGAAGGCCGCCCGGTACAGGCCGATGCCGCGCACCCGACGGTCGACCAGGAGCGCCAGGCTGATCCCCGACAGCAGGCCCAGTGGCACGACGCCGGCAGCGAAAAACACGGTGGTGCGCAGCGAGGTCCAGAACTCGGCGGAGCCGAGCAGGTTGGCATAGTTGTCCAGCCCAACAAACGGCTTCACGGGGGTCAGGTAGTCCCAGATGAAAAGGCTCATGTAGAGGGAGAAGAACACCGGAAAGACGATGAAGACCGCCACGGCGATGATCGTCGGAGACAGGAACAGGAAGCCGGCGACCGCCTCGTCCCTTCGGCGAAGCCAGGCGCTCGCCTGCCGGGGAAGAGCCGCCACCCCGGACATCTCGACCGCCATCCCCCTCGTCGGCCCGGTGTTTTCTGCCCGTCGCGGACGGTCGCTTCTCTCCGATACGTTCACGCGCATCCCCCTGCGTCGCGGCCCCCTCTACCCCCGACCCCTTCCCCCACAAGGGGGGAAGGGGAGCAGTTCACTCCCTTTCCCCTGGTTGGAGTGGGGCGAGGGGTGAGGGGGTAGGTCTAAGTAGGGTGCGGAAAGTCCCTTTACGTCCCGGGAAGGTCCAGGAAGGGCCGCAGCCCGTCCTG
>JACPQP010000170.1 GCA_016190465.1 Chloroflexota bacterium | reverse complement strand
CTCCCCTCTCCCCCAGCGTGGGAGAGGGGCCAGGAGTGAGGGCCGCTCCCCTCTCCCCCAGCGTGGGAGAGGGGCCAGGGGTGAGGGCGGCCCCCCTCTCCCCCAGCGTGGGACCGGGCTCAGGAACGGCGCCGGGGGTGAGGGGAGTAGGCTGGGATAGAGCAGAAGGCGACGCCACCGGCGATGGTTGAGCCATCGCCGGCGACGGGCTGGATGGCGGGTTGAGGACAACCGATTGGCTGACCGGCTGAGCGGTCGGCGTCGGAACCCGCGACGACGCACCGCATCCCGCTAGCAGGAGCAGCGTGCTCACCATGAGCGCGAGCCCGATGGTGCCACGTAGTTGTGAGACCGCCACCTTCACCTCGTGTTGCCTGGTTCCCCTCTCCCGTGGCGTGGGCCCCCCCTCACCCCCTACCCCTCTCCCCCGGGGAGAGGGGTAGGGGGCGAGGAGATTGGGCTCACACTGTACCACATCGCCCTCATCCGTAGGCCGGCCACTCGTATGCCAGACAAGTCATCCCCGGCCGACGCGTATCACCACCCAGGCTGACCAACTGGCGCCCGGTGCGAGCGTGAGGACCCCCGCCGGAACACCGCGATCCTCCAGGTTCGCCGCGTCGGTCGGGCAGGTGTACGGCTCAAAGCAGATGGTCGGCCGGCTCGGCGGCGCGTAGACGACGATCTCCCGAAACTGGCGACCGAACTCGACCTGAAGCTCGACCTCGGCGGCCGGATCGGACAGTCGGCACCGGGTGGAGTCACCGGCGAAGGCGACGTCGGTGTACACGTCGTCGAGGGAGAGATCGCCAATTGCCCGCAACCGGCGGAAGTCGCGCTCGGGCGGCACCGGCACGACCTCGCCCGTCGGCAGACAGTCCCCGTCCAGCGCCCACTGACGACCGGCCGGCACCTCGACCAGACATCGCGCGCGATCCCCGCCAGCAGCCAACGGCATACGGAAATACGGGTGCATACCGAAGCCAAATGGCATTTCCCCTTCGCCGGTGTTCTCGATGGTGACGTCCACCCGGAGCGCGCCGCCGCACAGGGTATAGATCATGTCGAGTCGACACGGGAACGGGTACTGCTCCGCGACCACCGGATCATCGGTGGGCACGAGACGGGAATGAAGAAGCGCGCCCGCTTCCGTGCCCGCCGCACGCACCAGGGACCAGGGGTGGTCGGTGATGAGCCCGTGAATCTGGTGCTCGCCACGCCAGTTCGGCCGGAGTGGGTATTCGCGGCCACGCCAGCGGAACCGGGATTGGCGGATTCGGTTGGGGAAGGGGAAGAGGATGGCGTTGCCGAAGGTAAAGGCGGAAGCGCTCGCCTGGTCTGGCGTGGGGCCAAGGATCGTCTCGACCGGGCACTCGTCGACTGACCCGACGAAGCTGAGCAGGTTGATCCCGCGCGCGGGGACGAGCCGTGCGGACGAGCCCGCCGCGCTGTCTCGCAGCTCATAGGCGTCGGCGCCGTCGTGGTGCTCGGGGATGCGTTCGACCGTGAATCGTGACATACCGGTGCCCTCCCTTTTCTCTGTGAAGCATAGTCCAGACGCCGACTTGCTCTACGTCCACCGCAACACGGTTGCCTAGCGACTGGCGCGCATCCAGTCTGCCCTCATCCCCCTGCCGCCGTTCCTGCGCCGGCCCCCAATCTCCCTGCGGGACTTCCGTTGGTCGCTGGGAGACGGGGAGCATGGTTCCCCGTCGCTGCCGCGCGTCTTCTCAATTGGATCAGGGCAAGGGTCGCGGCGAGGCCGAGCGCTCGGAAGGCAATCTCGGCGAAGATGAGGCCACGACCGATGTCGGCCGCCAGGGCGGCGACCTCTCGTCCTCTGGCCAGGGCGGGGGGCTGAAAGCGCATCGCCACCCGGTGCTCGCCGGGCGGGACGCTGATGCCGCGGAGGATCCCGTCGGCCTCGTAGATAGGCGTCGGCTGGCCGTCGAGCCAGGCGACCCACCCCGGGTAGGCCAGCTCGCTGACGACCAGGACCCCCGCGGTATCGCTCTGCACGACCAGCTCGAGCGCGTCGGCTTCATAGTGGGCGATGGCGACCGCGGCCGGCTGCGCCGGCGGTTGCGGTGGCAGCGCCAACCGGTGCCCGGTGATGACGACCTCGTGGGCCGGGTCGATCGTGTTGACCAGCCGCCGGGCCTCCTCGGTGTTGTCGGCGTAGAGCGCCCGGTGTACGACCCAGGCGCGCGGTAATCGCTGGTCAGCCGTCAGCTCGTAGAGCCGGACCTCACCGTCGGCGGCCAGTTGCCGGAAGCGGCCATCCTGCCCGAAGTCGCGCTTGGTGACGACGTAGCGCACGTTCAGGAGTTGCCACTGGCGCAGCCCGGCCACGACCTCCCGCTGGAAGAGTCGGTAGGCGTGGTATTCGAGCGGACTGTTTCCGACGATGTCGGGAAGCCGGTAGTAGGCCCCGGCGTTGCCGTCGCCGGGGAGAACGCCGTCGCTGGCGATGCGGAAGAGCCCGAACGTGCGGTGCTGAAGCGTCGCCAGAACGTTCCCCTCGGGCCCGAGCGCCTCGCCACGCCCCGGTCGGACGTGGAGGCCGGAGGTCGTCGAGAACAGGTCCAGGATGACGAGCAGGATGGCGAGGCCGCCCAGGAGGCAACGCGCCCGTCGCCGGGCGAGCTCCAGCCAGCCGATCCCCAGTGCCACGACGAGCAGGGTGAACCCCGCGCGGTCGGCCAACGGGAAGAAGGCTCCACGCACATCGCCCGGCGCGGCGACCGTGCCGTAGAGAAATAGCGCCAGGAACGCGGCGGCCGACACCAGCGCCCACCGAAAGCGGACGATCAGCCCGAGTGCTGACCGGCTCATCCCCTCGCGGTCGAGCGCGACATCCAGGCCCCGGCCAGCCAGCATAGCGATGGCCAGCGCATAGAGGACCGCGATCCGCTGGTGGTCGCGGAGCTTGAACGAGCCGAGCGCGAGATACAATGGCTGCTGGATGAAGAGCGATGCGCCGAAGCTCACGAGCAGCGCGGCGATGCCGAGCACGATCCAGTACTGGCTGACACGCGACCGCGATCCGGTAGCCACCGCCAACGCCACGAGCATCAGCGTCAGCAGGCCGTGGTAGAGCGGCATCCCGCCAAAGCGCTCGGGAAAGACGATCCCCAGGAGCTCACGGAAGGCGAACCCGCTACGGGTAAACTCGTAGCTTGCCTCCGTCCGATCGGTGAGCTGGAGGTGAGCGAGCGCCGGCAGGAGCTGACCAGCCGCCAGCGCCAGCCCCAGCCCGATCACCGCCGCGGTGATCAGAGGCGCGAGCAGCCCCCATCTTCCTCGCTGCCATCCCCGGAACATCCCGTAGCCGAGGGACGCGCCGACGATGTACAGGAGCGTCTGGGGATGGCCGGCCAGGGCAGCGGCAGCAAGGGCGAGCGCGGCGGGCAGGGCGAGGGCAACCGATGCGCTGGCGATTCCCAGGTCGAGGAAGAGAAGGATCCACGGTAGCCACACCGCCGTTTGCAGAATGACGACCTGCTCCACGGGAAACGACGCGAGGTACCCGCCGAAGGTGAAGACGATTGCCGCCAGCGCGGCCGAAGCGCGCTGGCGCAGGAGACGCCGGCCCAACAGGTATGTGCCGACCACGGCAATGGTGAAGTGCACCGCCACGTAGGCCGCCAGCGACCGCGTGGAGAAGCCGGGCCCGGCCAGCTCGGCCATCAGCAGGCCGACCGGGTAGAACAACGCGGTCTGGATGTCCCCCACCGCCGAATGCCCGGACGAGACGAACGGGTTCCACAGCGGAATGCGGCCGAGCGCCAGCTCGACGGCGAAGAAGCGTCGATAGGGGAGGTGCAGCTCGGTGACATCGCCGGCGGGGAAGGTGGCGGCATCGGCGGCGACGTCGGTGAGGAGCCGCCAGAAAAAGAGCCACGGGAGGACCGCCAGTCCAAGGATGATCGCCACCTCAAGCGCCAGACGCCCCATTGCCAATGCCGACCAGGTGGCCGGACGTCTCGCCTGGCCGATCAAGCGGCGAGCAGCAACCGCGGCCGGTCGGTCGGTCCACCCCGCTATCTCGACCAGCAGATCGCGGGCAAGCCGCGGCCGGCTACGCGGCAGCGCCATCCCCTCGGTCCTCCCATCCTGACGGGAACCGCAGATGAACGCCCCTCACCCCTCGCCCCTCTCCCACTGGGAGAGGGGTAGGGGGTGAGGGCTGCGCTCATCTGCGGTTTCAACTCCGTTGCCCGGACGGCCCTTGATCGACGTCCGACAGCCAATCACTCATCGCTGTACGCTCTGAAGCAGGATGGGCGGATTGTAGCACGGCGGTTCACCCGACACCAACGCGAACCCCGATCTCGCTTGACAAACGAGCGGCTGACAGGTAACATTGCCAGTAGCGATCAGGCGATTGCCTGCGTGGAGTTGGCTGACGGAGCACCTCGGCCAGCGAGCCGCCCGCCATAGCCCGCCACGTCCCGGTAATGCGCACCTCGGCCCCACTACCGTACCAGGATCGTCCGTGGACCCAGCGTACATCACGTCCGCAACCTGGCAGACGATCTTCGCCGCCGCGGCCAGCGGGTTCCGCTTCGCCGGACTGGTGATCCTCGCCGCCCTGACGTTTCTCGTCGCCCACGCCCTGATCCCGTCGCTGGTGTTCACCCATCACCTGTCCGTCCACGCCCACGCGACTCGCCGATACCTGTACGCGGTGGCGCTGGTGATCTCTGTCCTGGCGATCACCCAGCTCGCCCAGTTCATCGGCTCCGCCATCATCGCGATCCGGGAGATCTACCCACGCTGGACCATCTGACCGAATCGATCTGAAATCTGCAATCATCTTGTGGGACTGGAGAGGCGCCGTGCTCGTCCGAGCTGTTGTGGCGGTCGTGGTGGTCATCGTCGCCGTGATCATTCTGGCTGTCGTCGTCTATCCGGCCGTGTACGCCCAGATCAGCACGCCGCCGCCCCAGCCGATCGCCTTCAACCACGTCATCCACGTCAAGGTGGCGCAACTGGATTGCCTCTTCTGTCACCGGACGGCCGAGATCAGCGACACCGCCAGCGTGCCAGCGGTCCAGCAGTGCATGTTCTGCCATCAGGTCGTTCGGACCGAGCGGCCGGAGATCCAGAAACTGGCCAATTCCTATCAGAACAACGAGCCGATCAACTGGGAGCGCGTCTACCGGGTCCCCGACCATGTCCGGTTCGCCCACGAGCCACACCTTCGTGCCCAACTTGATTGCGCCACCTGCCACGGCCAGGTCCAGGAGATGCCTGTGGTGCGCCAGGTGCGGCCGCTGAACATGCCGGATTGTGTCGACTGCCATCGCCAGAACAACGCGCCCACGGAATGCACGACGTGTCACTATTAGGGGGAGTAGCCCTCTCGCCTGACCCCTCTCCCGAGCAGCGGGAGAGGGGTCAGGCGAGAGGGAGTGTGAGCAAGGGTCGATGATCTCACGGCGTGAGTTCTTGCAGCTCGCGGCGACCTCGACCACGGCCGCGGTGGCCTTCACCGGTTGCCTGGTCCGGCCGGGGGACGAGGTTCGCGTCCAGAGTCCGGCGCAGATGCCCGAGGATCTCGTGGTGGGGCTCGACGCGTTCTACGCCACGGTTTGCCGGCAGTGCCCGGCCGGTTGCGGGATCCTGGTCCGGGTCATGGCCGGACGGGCGAAGAAGGTGGAGGGGAATCCCGACTTCCCGGTCAACCTCGGGAAGCACTCGGCGCTGGGCGAAGCGGCGCTTCAGGCGCTGTACCATCCGGACCGCCTCCGGGGGCCGCTCCGCCGCCGGGGTGAGCGCGGCGCCGGCTCGTTCGAGCCGATCTCCTGGGACGAGGCGCTCAACGAGCTGACCGGCCACCTGCGCCGGCTGCGCGATGCCAACCAGGGCAACACCATCGTGGCCATCACCGAGCCAGCCGGAGGGCACGCTTCCCTCATCGTCGACCGGTTCGTCCGCGCCCTCGGCGGACAGCGGCTGACCTTCGAGCCGTTCGAGCAGACGGTCCTCCGCGAGGCGATCCGGCGCGTCTATGGCCAGGAGGTGTACCCCAGCTTCGACGTCGAGCGGACCCGGTACCTCCTCTCGTTCGGCGCGGACTTCCTGGGGACCTGGCTCTCGCCGGTGCAGTATGGCGTCCGGTACGGCGCATTCCGCCAGGGGCAGCCGCGGCGGGGCGTGCTCGTCCAGGTCGAGCCTCGCTTCTCGCCCACCGCCGCCAACGCCGATTCCTGGGTGCCGATCAGGCCGGGCGCCGAGGGGATCCTCGCCCTGAGCCTGGCGCAGGTGATCGTCGCCGAGCGGCTGGGCGATGCGCAGGCGGCCGACGCGCTGACCGGTGGCCGGGGCGCGGGCGCCCTCGACGCGTTTGCTCCGGCCCGCGTCGCCGACCAGACCGGCGTTCCGGCCGACCGCATCGCCGAACTGGCCCGGGCGTTCGCCGGCCAGAAGCCGAGCCTGGCGATCGGCGGGGGGCCGGCCGCCGCCCAGACGAACGGCCTCTTCAACCTGTCGGCAGTGTATGCGCTGAACTACCTGGTGGGCAGCGTCGGGGCGCCGGGCGGCGTCATCTTCAATCCGCCGCCGGCCATCCCCGACCTGCCCATCGCGACCGGCGGCGCGCCGCTGGTGGAGTGGCAGCGACTGGGCGACCGCATGCGCACGCGGCAGCCCGCCCCGGTCAACCTGGCGCTCGTGCACGGCGCAAACCCGGTCCACGGGCTGCCGGTGGCCGCCAACTTCATGGATGCGCTGGCCAGCGTCCCGACGATCATCAGCTTCTCCCGCTTCCTCGACGAGACGACTGCGCTGGCCGACGTGGTGCTGCCCGATCACACGTTCCTGGAGGATTGGGGCGACGACGTGCCGAACCCGGGGCCCGGCTTCCAGACGGTCGGTTTTCAGCAGCCGGTCGTCCGCCCATTCGGGAACACCCGCGGCTTCGCCGACGTCCTGCTGGCGGTGGGCGAGGAGCTTGGCCTCCAGCAGCAGCTCCCCTGGAACAGCCTGCGGGACGCGGTGCGCGACAGCGCCCGCCAGCTCCAGCGGGCCCAGCGCGGCTCGGTCAGCGACGCCGACTTCGAGCGGTTCTGGGTCAAGCTGCTGCAGCGCGGTGGCTGGTGGGACGCGCGCGGGGGCAGCACGGCTCTCCCGCCGCGGCCGCCGGCGCTCCCGACCCAGCCCGAGCCGGCGCGCTTCTCCGGCGACGCCCAGCAGTACCCGTTCCACCTGATCGTGTTCCCGTCGACGCTGCACGGGGGAGAGCTGGCGCACCTGCCGTGGTTGCAGGCGCTGCCTGACCCCGTGACGACGGCGACCTGGCAGACGTGGGTCGAGATCAACCCCCGCACAGCCGAGCGGCTCCGCATCGGGCATATGGAGGTCGTCACCGTCGAGTCGGAGCGGGGGAGCCTCGAGGCGCCCGCCTACGTCAATCCAGCCGCGCCGCCGGACATCGTGGCGATGCCCGCCGGGCAGGGCCACCAGCAGTTCACGCGCTACGCGCAACAGCGTGGGGTCAACCCCCTGGCGCTGCTCGCGCCGACGACGGACGCGGCGACCGGCGCGCTGGCCTGGGCGGCCACGCGAGTGCGCGTTCGCGGCACCGGGCGCCGGTACCACCTGGCGACGATGGAAGGCAACGTCCCCCCCATCCGTCAGTTAGAGGACGCCCCGGTCGTACCGGTCGTCCCGCCGAAGACGGTGGGGTAAGACCGACCCCCTCATCCCCCTACTCCCTTCCCCCACCAGGGGGGAAGGGGAGGTGCTCACCCCCTGGTGGGCCACGTGAATAGAGGCAGGGGGAGAGGGGGCAGGGGGTGAGGG
>JACPQP010000159.1 GCA_016190465.1 Chloroflexota bacterium | reverse complement strand
TGCTCGTACCCCTGGCCCGTGGTTCCTAGTAGGTCTCGGGAAGTTCACCTGCGTCCCGGGAAGGTCCAGGAAGGGCGGAGCCCGTCCTGGCGGGGTTTGGGGTGTCCCCAAAACCATCAGAAACTTTCTGATACCTACTTCGTCCCCCGCACGCGGGGGGACAGGCGTGCTCCCTCCCCGCGTGCGGGGAGGGCTGGGGAGAGGGTAGACGGAGAGGCTCTAACTGTCTGCGGGGGGACGCCCCGGCCCCGGTCCCTGGACTGCTCGTCCCAGCGACATGTCCGCCGAGATCGCGTAGCCGCCATCCGCCGTGGGGTGGAGCGCAAACGAGAACGGCAGGATGATCGTGCTGTTCTTCTCGGCTGAGATCTCCGTCAGCGTCTGGAGGTAGCGGAGCTGGAGCGCAGCGGACTCGCTGGCGATCACGCGGGCCGCGTCGGCGAGCGTCTGGGCGGCCTGGAACTCGCCCTCGGCGTGGATGATCTTGGCGCGCTTCTCGCGCTCCGCCTCGGCCTGGCGCGCCATCGCCCGCTGCATCGTGTCCGGCAGCTCGACGTCCTTCACCTCGACGACGCTCACCTTGATGCCCCACGGCGCCGTCTGCTCGTCGATGATCTGCTGTAACCGCTGGTTGATCGCCTCCCGCTGGGCCAGCAGCTCGTCCATCTCCGACTGGCCGAGCACGCTGCGCAGCGTCGTCTGGGCGATCTGGAAGGTGGCCCGGACGTAATCGGTCACCTTGTTGACGGCGTCCTCGGGGCTGAGGACGCGGAAGTAGACGACCGCGCTCACCCGAATGCTCACGTTGTCGCGGGTGATGACTTCCTGCGGCGGAATCTCCATCGTCACCACTCGGAGGTCAATCTTCACCATTGAGTCGACGAATGGGATGATGAAGAAGAGCCCGGGGCCTCGAGCGCCGACGAGCCGGCCGAGCCGGAAGATGACGCCGCGCTCGTACTCCTTCACCACTTTGACGGCGGCCCCGACGATGGGCAGGACGATGACCAGGATGACGGCGAGGGTGATGATGATATTGATGAGTACTTGCACTCCTACCTCCTTAGGGCAGATTTGGGACACCGCTTGGGCGATGGTGTCACCCCGCCGAGCCGGGGAGTTTCTGGGGGACACCCCCAGGCCCCCGCCCGGACGGGACGGGACACCGCTCCGGCAGGGTGCCACCCGCCGAGTCGGGGAGTTTCTGGGGGACGCCCCCAGGCCCCCGCCCGGGCAGGGGCGGACAGCCTCTGGTGTGGCGGCCCTCACCCCCTGCTCCCTCTCGTTCCTGATAGGAGCGGGCGGGGTGGAGGGGATGGCTCCCTCTCCCCGCGTCAGGCTCCATCAGGAACGGCGAGAAGGGGAGCGTGGGCGCTCACTTCGGGCCTCGCCCAGCGGCACCGTGGGCCGACCTCACCCCCTGCCCCCTCTCTGACGCGGAGAGGGGGGACACAGGGCCGGACCTCATCTCCTGGCCCCCTCTCGGCCGGACCTCACCCCCTACCCCCTCTCCAACGCGGAAAGGGGAAACGACACGGGAAGGGTAGGGGCAGGCCCCCGTGCCTGCCCCCCCCCTCCCCGCGTCGGGCCCGGCTCAGGAACGGCGGGAAGGGGGGAGAGGTCCGCGCCCTCGCCCCCAGGTGACCAGAAGTTAGCGCCGATGCCCGGGCCCCCCGCCCGGGCGGGGCATCAACCCTTCAGGGCCGCCGGGACGTCGCGAGCGGCGCGGACGAGGAGCGTGAGGCCCTGGACCTGCTCAATGCGAACGACGGCGTTCCGGGGGATCACGCCATCGAGCGCGACCGCTTCCCACAGCTCACCGTTCAAGTGTACCACCCCGCGCGGCTTCAGGTCGCTCTGCACGGTGGCCAGCGCGCCAATCAGGGCCTCGCGCCCGGTTTGGACCGGCCGTCGGAGGGACTGGCGGACGCCCCGGACGACGACCAGGAAGAAGCCAGTGGTGGCGATCACCACACCGGCGATGACCCACGGCGAAAGCTGAACCGCTGAACCGGCCCCGTTGAACAGCAGCAGCGAGCCGAGCACGAGCGCGATGATGCCGCCGACTGCCAGCGCGCCGATGCCCGGCGCCACGAAGACCTCGGCGAGCAAGAGCGCAAACGCGAACGCGATCAGGGCGAGGGCGGCGTAGTTGACCGGGAGCGTCCCCAGGGCGTACAGACCAAGCACGAGAGAGATCACGCCGACGATGCCCGGAAAGACGTGGCCGGGGCTTGCCAGCTCGTAGATCAAGCCGTAGACCCCGATGGTCATCAGGATGTAGGCGACGTTGGGATCGCTCAGGACGTGCAGGAACTGCTCGACGACCGACATCGGCGCGGGCGCAGTCGGGAGGCCGGCGGTGCGCAGCGCTCGGCTTCCCTCCGGCAGCATCACCATCCGGCCATCGACCTGCCGGAGCAGGTCGGGCACGTCGCCAGCGACGATCTCGACGATGCCAAGCCGTAACGCCTCGGTCGCGCCGACGTTCACGCTCTCGCGCACGGCCCGTTCGGCCCAATCGGCGTTGCGTCCCCGTCGCTCGGCGAGGCCCCGGATGAGCGCGACGGCATCGTTCGTCACCTTGTCCACCATCGTCGTGTCGGGCTGCGACGGCTGGGCGCCCGGCCCGCCCGGCCCGATCATCACCGGGTGCGCCGACCCCATGTTCGTGTCCGGCGCCATCGCCGCCACGTGGGCCGCCATCGTGATGAAGAGGCCGGCCGACGCGGCCCGCCCGCCGGGCGGCGCCACGTAGACGATCACCGGCACCCGCGAGCCGACGATCGCCTGGATGATCTCGCGCATCGAGGTGTCAAGCCCACCGGGTGTGTCGAGCTGGATCACCAGCGCCTCCGCCTGCTCGCGCTCGGCCTGGGCGATGACCCGGGTGATGTAGCCAGCCATCACGGGGTTGACCATTCCCCGCGCCTCGGCGACGACGACGTGGCTCCCTCCAGCCAGTCCGGTTGCGTGGATGTCCGGCGCGGCAGCACTAACCTCACCCCCGCGCCCGCCGTTCCTGAGTGGGTCCGTTAACGGAGAGGGGGATGACCCACGAAGGGTCCATGTGGACCCTTCGTGGGTCGGCACCGCCAGCGTCGCAGCCGGCAAGATCAGCGACCCGGCTAGGCCGAGGAGCAGCGCCAGCGTCGAGAAAAGCAGCCGGCTGTACCCGATCATCTCAGCAACTTCCACAGGGGAGGTGGGTGATCCATGCCTATCCCGTCCCGCCACCCAGCCGCGCTTGCAGCGCTGACGCAACCGCGTCGCGCGGGCAGACTACCTGCTCACCGGTTGCCATATCCCGGAGCGTAACGATTCCACGGGCGATCTCGTCCGACCCCAGGAGGAGCACGAACGGAATCCCTTTGCGGTTGGCGTAGCGGAGCTGGTTCGGCAGGCGCTCGCCATCCAGAAACACCTCGGTGCGGATGCCAGCGGCGCGCAACTCCTGTCCCAGGCGCAGCGACTCGCCGCGCGTCTCCGGCCCGAACACCGTGACCAGCGCCTCGGTGACCGTCAGTCGCAGCGTCGGCGGCGCCAGTTGCAGCTCCTCCAGCACGTCGATGATGCGCTCCAGCCCGACGCTGATCCCGACCGCCGGAATCGGCTTCGAGCCAAACATCCCGATCAGCCCGTCGTAACGTCCACCGCCACAGATGCTGCCGATCCTGGGCTCGTCGACCACCCCCTCGAAGATCGGACCGGTGTAGTATTCCAGCCCGCGCACCATCGAGAGGACGATCCGCCAGTTCTCGGTGGGGACACCGCTTTCGTCAAGGTATCCGGCGAGCTGCTTCAGCTCGTCGACGCCCTCCTGGCCCGAAGGGCTGGTCGCCAGACGCTCACGCAGCTCATCGAGCCCATCAGCGCGATCGAGCGGCGTCTGGACGAGCGCCAACAGTCGATCGACGGCCTCGGCCGGGACCCCGGCTCGCCACAACTCGGCCCGCACCGCGTCGACGCCGATCTTCTCCAGCTTGTCGATCGACCGGTAGATCGAGCCGACCAGCTCGTCCGGCACGCCGGACACGCTGGCGAGCGCCGATAGGGCCTTCCGGTTGTTGATCTCCAGGCAAAACCTGCTGAAGCCGAGACGCCGCAGGGCCGTGTACGCAACCGTGATGACCTCCGCGTCGGCCATCATGTTGGCGGTGCCGATAGTGTCGACGTCGCACTGCGTGAACTCGCGGTAGCGGCCCCTCTGAGGCTTCTCTGCGCGCCACACCGGGCTGATCTGGTAGCGCTTGAACGGCTTGACGAGCTCGGGGTACATGGCGGCGACGCGAGCCAGTGGCACCGTTAGATCGTAGCGAAGCCCGACCCGGCGACCGCCTCGATCTTCGAACATGTAGAGCAGCTTGTCGGCCTCTTCGCCGAACTTGCCCTCCAGCGTCTCCGCGTACTCGATCGCCGGCGTCTCGAGCGGCTCAAACCCGTACAACTGGAAGACCTCGACCAGCGTGCTGATAACGAAATCACGGAGGATCATACGCGGCGGCAGGAGATCGCGCATGCCTTTGAGGACTTGCGGTGTGACTTTCGGCGCCACTTTCATCGGGATGCTCCTCGAATGAGCAGTCAGCCGTCACCCTCGGGCGTCAACACCAGGCTGATAGCTGAACACTTCTCGCCTCATGCAGTCATCGGATTATAGCACGCCGCGCTATCTTGCCGTGGCGTAGCCCGTCAGTTCGACGTAGCCGTGGCCGGCGACCGGGCGGCCGTCTCGCTGTCCACGCACGTCGACCTCGCCCTCCCAGTAGGCAACGCGCGTTGTCGCGCGGGTGTCCAACTCCTGGTCGAGCAGAACCGGGGCCAGCGTGAGGTTCAGCCGCAGCCGGTCGATCCGGAGCGCCCAACCCGAAGGGTAGCGAGCGCCGGTGTGGGGGCTTTCCCAGCTCCCCGTCGCCGTCGCCTCGAACTCGCGCGCACGGAGGTGCTCGGCGCGGCCAGACGCATCGACGACGGTGCCAAAGGCCAGGACCTCCCGTCCGGTGTCATCGCGCACCACTGACAGGGTCAGCTCGCTGCCGTCGTCGAGATGAACGCTGTACCAGTCCCAGCCCCCGCCGACCGAGAGGAAATCGCCCCACTGGTGATCCATCCAGGCGAGGCCGGTCACCGGCACTCTGGCATCGCCCACCCGGATGCTCCCTTGAACGTCCAGCCGCGTTCGGGAGTAGTAGTAGGAGTCGCCAGCCGGTCCGAACGAGATCCAGCCGAGGCCACCGTGCAGCGCGGGCGGCTTCGTCGCCGTCAGCCGAAGGTCGAGTGCGTAGCCGGGCAACGACGCGACCAGCGCGTCATGCCCGTTCGCTCCGCGCATCGTCCACCCATCGAGCGCGAGATCGAAGCCTTCGGTGTGGGGAGGAGCCGGCCTCACCCCCTGCGCCCGCCGTTCCTGAGTGGGTCCCGTTGCCCAGGGAAGGGGAGCCCCACCCCCCTCTCCCACAGCGCGGGAGAGGGAGTGAGGGGGTGAGGCCGGCCGTCCCGGCGAGCCGAGCACGGTCCGCTGGTCGTAGGCGAATCGGCGCGCCTGATGATCGGTGATCGCGAAGTGGGCGACGTAGACGACGGGGCTGCGGCCACGGATCGACTGGAAGATGACGAACTCGAAGCCGTATCGGTCGCCGGTCGCCGTCGTCAGGTGGCCCGTGTAGTACCACCACTCGGTCAGGTTGTCGTGGGGGGCGTCGTCGCGGGGGAAGACGATGGAGGCGGGAGCCGGCCGGAGGGCCGGCGGCGCGGTCGGCACGGGCACCGACCGTGGGGCGAGTCCGGCTCGGGGTCCGCAGGCGCCGAGGAGGAGGGCGAGAGCGATCACGAGCGTGAGGGTACCTGCCTGCGGAGTGCTCATTCCCCTACCGGTCCGCGGGCGAGCACGCGACGGAGCGACTCCGGCGCCCACCAGTTGAGATCGCCAAGCAGACGGAGCGTCGCGGGGACGAGCAGCGCCCGGATGACCGTCGCGTCGAGCAAGACGGCGATGGCCGTGCCCAGGCCCAGCGCCTTGATCAGGATGACCTCGGCGGAGGCGAACGACAGGCTGACGACGACGACGATCAGCGCGGCGTTGGTGATGACTCGTCCGCTCTGTTGCAGCCCCAGCCCCACGCTGGCGATGTTCGAGGCGCCGGTATCGTACGCTTCCTTGACCCGGGTGAGCAGGAACACCTCGTAGTCCATGCTCAGGCCGAACAGCAGGCAGAACATGATCACCGGAAGCGTCGCCTCGACGTAGCCGAGCGGCGAAAAGCCCAGCGGCCCGGCCAGGAAGCCCTCCTGGAACACCACCACCAGGGCGCCGTAGCTGGCGAGCAGGCTGAGGCTGTTCATCACGATCGCCTTGAGCGGGACGACGACCGATCGGAGCAGCGCCAGGAGCGTCAGGTACGTGGTCGCGACAATAAACAGGATGGCGCGCGGGAAGTCGCCATAGAGACGGTCGACGATATCGTCCACCATCGCCGGCCCACCCCCGACGAGCAACTCCAGATCAGCGCCGGGGCGGTAGGTTCGAAGCCGGTCGACCAGGGCAGTTGCCTCGGGCGCGACGGCGACGTGCTTCGGCACGACGCCGAGGATGGTAACGCGGTCCCGCGTCGAGCGTTGGAGCGCGGCCCGGGCGAAAGCATCGGCCCAGCGTCCGTCCTCTCGATAGATGAGCTGATACTGCTCGCGGGTGAGGCGCGGGTCCAGGTCGACGATACTCTCGACTCGCGACACCTCGGGGTCGCCGGCGATGGCCCGCGAGAGGTCGAAGATGGCGTCGAGCCGGTCCGGCCGGAGGATCGGCCCCGGCGAGCGGACGACCAGCCCGATCTTCGCGGACTCACCGTCGCCGAACTGCTCGCGCATCAGGTCGTAGACCTGCCGACTGGGCATGTCTCGTGGCAGAACCGACGCATCGGCCAGGCTGAACCGGGCGCGAAGAAAGGGAGCCCCGAGCACCGCGAGCAGCGCGAGCACCAGGGCGACCACCACCCAGGGCCGAGCCATCACCAGCGCCGCGACGCGCACCCAGAGCGCCGCCTGCGGGTTGGTCGCGCGCAGCACGGGCAGCGCGTTGACCCGGTCCCCGAGAACGGAGAGGATGGCCGGCAGCAGCGTCAGCGCCGCCAGCAGCGCCAGCAGCACGACCACCGCCCCCGCGATGCCCAGCGAGCGCAGCATCATGAACCGCATACTCGCGAGTCCGAGCAGACCGATGAAGACGGTCAGACCGGAGAAGAATACGGCTCGGCCAGCCGTCGCCATCGTTCGGACGATCGCCGTTTCGACGGGGCTCTCGGCCAGCTCTTCGCGGAACCGCGTGACGACGAACAGCGAGTAGTCGGTGCCGAGCCCGAGGCCAAGCATGGTCGACAGGTTGAGGACGAAGATCGACAGGTCGGTGACTCCGGCGAGCAAGGCGACCACGGCGAGCGCGATCCCCACGCTGAGCCCACCGATCGCCACGGGGATGCCCGCCGCGATCAACGAGCCGAAGACGAGGACGAGGACCACCATCGCCAGCGGGAAGCTGATGAGCTCGGCCCGGCGCAGGTCTCGCTCGCTGACCTCCTGGATGTCGCGGTAGACGACCGGTCCTCCGGCGACGATGGTTCGGAGCGGCACCGGCGGGATTGCCCGGCTCACTTCGTCAAGATGAGCCAACGTCGAGCTGTCATCGCCGGCCAGGGTCACGACGGCGAACGATGTGTGACCGTCGGCGCCGACCTGGCGCGGGTTGAGCCGCGGGGGAATGACCTCTTCGACGACGGGCAGCGCCCGGACCGGCGCCAGGGCTCGCTCGACCTGCGCGGCGTACTCCGGATCGTCGGCCTGCCACTGGGGATGGTGGAAGATGACGACGAGCGCGGCCGACCGAAGGCCCAGCTCGCGCTCGACGACCTCCTGGGCCTGTTGCGACTCTAGCGACGGGTCGAAGAAGCCGCCTGGCTTCAGTCGGCCGGGCAGAGAGGGGAGGAGCGACAGCCCGAGAAGGAAGACGACGGCCCAGGCGGCGATGACCGGCCAGCGCCACCGGAAGGCGGCCCGGCCCAGGGACTCGAACAAGCGATGGCTCCAAGCTTAGCCTTTGACTGCTCCGGCGGCCAGCCCGCGGACGAGCCAGCCCTGGAGGAAGAGAAATACCACCAGGATCGGCGCGGCCACCAGCACACACATCGCGAACATCGCGCCGAAGCCGTAGTAGCCCAGGTCCGCCGACGACGCGGCGATCGTCTGGGCGAGGATCCGCTGGAGCGCGATCGAGAGCGGCTTCATGTCCTCGGTGAAGACGAAGACGAAGGCGAACAGGAACTCGTTCCACCCGAGGACGAACGAGAACAGACCGGCCGTGGCCACACCAGGGGCGGCCAGCGGCAGGATCACCCGGAACAGCGCGCCGAGCCGACTGCACCCGTCCACCAGCGCCGCGTCCTCCAGCTCGGTCGGCAGGGTCAGGAAGTAGGCGCGGAGCAGCCAGGTGGAGAACGGCACCGCGAACGAGGTGTAGGTGATGATGAGCGCGTGATAGGTGTTCTGCCATCCAAAGCCAGCCAGCGTGACGAACACCGGCACGACGATCATCACCGACGGCACGACGTAGGCGAGCAGGAAGGGCCGGCCGAGGAACTTCACCGCCCAGAAGCGCAGGCGAGCCAGGCTGTAGCCGGCCAGCGTGGAGACGAGGACTGAGATAACCATCGTCGACGTCGCCAGGATCACGCTGTTCTTGAACCAGGTGGCGAACAGCGGATCTGACAGGACCTGGACGTAGTTCGCCAGCGTCAGCGACGTCGTCCACAGGTTGATCGAGCTGGTGGAGATCTCGCGCTCGGGCTGGAGTGACGTCTTGAACATCCAGTAGATCGGCAAGAAGTAGAGCGCCATGAGCACCACGGCCACCGGTATCCGGACGTAGCGCCACCGGAACCGGAACGGCCGGCGGGTCGTGACCAATGTCGTAGCCTTCACCATATCATCTTCCCCCCGCGTCACCTACACGAATCCGCACGAAACCGGGGCGGCGCGACCTCTCCCCCCATCCCCCCTTCCCGACGCGGGAAGGGGGGATGGGGGTTAGGTCGGCTGCTCTAGCCCTTGACGGCCCCGGCAGCCAGCCCGCGGACGAGCCATCCCTGAAGGAACAGGAAGACCAACAGGACGGGTATGGCTGCGAGCACGCACAGGGCGAACATCGCGCCCACCTTGAAGATCGAGAGATCAGCCGAGGACCCGTAGACCGCCTCGAGGATGGTCGCCATCAGACCGACGGAGAGTGGCCGCATGTCGTCGCTGAAGACGAACACGAAGGCGAACAGGAACTCGTTCCAGGCGAGGACGAACGAAAACAGGCCGGCGGTCACCATGCCCGGCGCGGCGAGCGGCACGATCACCCGGAACAGCGCGCCGAGTCGACTGCACCCGTCGATGAGCGCCGCGTCCTCCAGCTCGGTCGGCAGGGTCAGGAAGTAGGCGCGGAGCAGCCAGGTGCAGAACGGCACGGCGAACGAGGTGTAGGTGATGATGATCGCGTGGTAGGTGTTCTGCCAGCCGATACCGGCAAAGGTGACGAAGACCGGCACGACGATCATCACGGATGGCACGATGTAGGCGAGGAGGAAGGGCCGACCGAGGAACTTCACCGCCCAGAAGCGCAGGCGGGCCAGGCTGTAGCCGGCGAGTGTCGAGACCAGGACCGCGACCACCATAGTCGCGATGGCCAGGATCAAGCTGTTCTTGACCCAGCCAAAAAAGCGCGGTTCCGACAGCACTCGGGCGAAGTTCTCAAGGGTGAACGACGGCGTGAAGAGGTTCATGGCGTTCAAGGAGATCTCGTGTTCCGGCTGGAGCGCCGTCTTGAACATCCAGTAGATCGGTGAGAAGTAGAGCACCATCAGCACCGCGGCAACCGGTATCCGGACGTAGCGCCACCGGAACCGGACCGGCCGGTAGGTCGTGGCCAACATCGTAGCCTTCACCATTTCATCATCCCCTGCGTCGCCTGGAGCGGTGCGCAGCGGCATTGAGGCAGGGACGGACCTCTCCCCCCTTCCCCGCTCCCCGACACGGGGAGGGGGGTGGCGGCTCTCCCTTCCCGCGTCGGGAAGGGAGAAGGGGGGTTAGGTCACCCGCTTGCTCGACGTCACCGCTCGCCGCTCCAGGGAACTCGCCCGACACCTGAGCGGGCGGGGTGTTGGGGGTGTCCCCCAAGAGCTTCATCATCGGGCATGCTCCTCGTCGCGCTGCTGCGACAGGAAGAAGTAGGTGAGGATCGCAAGGATCACGAACATCACCGCGGTGATGACCGAGGCCCGCCCCACCTGGAAGGCGACGAACGCGCGGTTATAGACGAGGATCGGTAGGACGAGGGTCGCGTTCTGGGGGCCGCCGCCGGTCAGGAGCCAGACCAGGTCGAACCAGTTGAACACGGTGATGGTTCGGAGAATCACGGCGATGAGGATGACTGGCTTGAGCTGGGGGAGCGTCACGTACCAGAACTCTTTCCATCCGTTGGCGCCGTCGATCCGAGCTGCATCACTGAGCTCCTGGGGCAGCGACTGCAAGCCGGCCAGCAGGACCAGGAACACGAACGGGAAACCGCGCCAGATGTACACGATGATGACGCCGAGCATCGCAAACGCCGAGTTGGAGAGCCAGTCGAACTGGAACTGGTACGACGGCCCGCTGACCAGGCGTCCCACTTCGCTGATGACCTGGTTGATCAGTCCATAGCGCGGCGAAAACAGGCCGCGCCAGACGAAGGCGGTGACGATCGTCGGGATAGCCCACGGCAGGATGAACAGGCCGCGGACGATCCCCACCCCGCGAAACGGCTCGGCGAGCATGAGGGCCACAACCATCGCGATGGCGAGCTCGAAGAACACCGTGACCACGGTGAGCAGCACCGAGTTCTGGAGCGCAAGCCAGAAGCGGTCGTAGTCCAGCAGCCAGGCGAAGTTGGCCAACCCCACGAACTGGGTGCCCAGCTCGGCCTTGAGGAGATCGCGACTGTAGAACGCGAACGCCAGGGTCTGAATGACTGGATAGGCGAGGATGAACAGCAAGAGGAGCGTCGCGGGGGCGATGCAGACGAGCGCGAGCACCGCCTCGGAGTTCGTCAGGCGGTACCAGAAGCTGGGGGTATGGCGCGCTCTGAACGCCGGCCGCGTCTCGGCGGCACCAGCGGAGGATTCAGCCACGGGTGCACTCCTTACAGAATTGGCTCCAACTGGGCGAGATACCCGCGCTCTCGGGCGCGCGCCAGAGTCCTGTAGCGCAGCCCCGGGGGTTTGACGTCCGGGACCACGTAGCCGCTATGCCAGAGCACCCACCGCGCTCTGGCATAGCGCCCGCGAGTCAACCGTCGAATCAGTTCTCCTTGACGATCCGCTTGACCTCGTCCTCGGCCCACTTCAGCGCGGCGTCGACGGTCTCTTTCCCCTCGGCGACCTTCTGAAGCAGGTTGCGATAGACGTCGTCGGCAAGGAGCTTGTTCGCGATCGGGTTCACTCCGAAGTCCTGACCCGGGAACGTCGACAGCTCCGCCGCCTTGACGCCGGCCTGGATGATCGGCTTCGCTTGCTCCGGCACCTTCTTGTGCCAGTCCTGGCTCTCGGCGACCGAGCGTCGCTCCGGAATGAGGCCCCAGTCGTAGGTCATGAACGCCTCGGTGTAGATCGGCGTCGAGTAGAACCACTTGAGGAAGTCGCGGGCCAGATCGGTGTACTTCGACTGCGAGCCGATCGAGAAGTACGAGATGCCGTTGAAGCCGCTGCGATCCTTCTTGCTGCTCGGCCCAAACGGCAGCAGCACCGAGGAAACCTTCGCCCCCAGTTCCGGCTTGGTCTTCACGATGACGTTGGCCATCGAGGTGCTGTCCGTCTCGATGGCGATCTTGCCCTCGACGAACTGGGTCCGGGTGGTGCCGTAGTCCATGTTGCCGTAGCCAGCCTGGAAGTACGGGACGAGGTCCTTGATCATCGTCAGGGCCTCTCGCACCTCCTTACTGTTGATGACCACGTCGCCCTTTTCGTTGAAGGTGTAGCCGGAGTTTGGACCGACGTAGTCCTGGAACATATAGGGCGCGTGGATCGAGGCGAAGAAACCGGAGATGCCGGCGATCTGGGTGCCATCCTTCGTCTTGCCGTGAAGCTTCTTGCTCACGTCCAGGAGTTCCGCCCAGTTCGTCGGCGGCTTGAGCCCTTCCTGCTCGAACCAGTCCTTGCGGTAGTGCATCAGATGCGGCCAACCGATGAGGGGAATGCCGTAGAGCTTGGCCTTCCAGGTGCCGAAGTCCAGGCCGACCTTGAAGAAGTCGTCCTTCCCGATATCCTTGACCAGGTCGTCGACGGCGATGATGAACGTCTGGCTGGCGAAGCTGATAGTGGCGTTCGAGTCCCACGGGTCGAGCAGGTCGGGGAGCAGCTTGGCCGCGTAGGCGGCAGCCATCTTCTGGTTGAACGGGTTCCCCGCGGGCACGTCCTCGATCTGGATGGTTGCCTTGTTCTTCTCACCCCACTGCGGGAAGAGCGTCTTGCGACCAGCGAAGCGCTGATCGGTAGGCATGAAGGTCCAATAGACGAGCGTCTTATCCCCTTCCGCCGGCTTGGGCTGGGCCGCGGGGGCTGGAGCGGCCGGTTTCTCGGCCGGTTTCTCGGCCGGTTTTGCGGCCGGGGCGGGCGTAGCCGTGGGGGCCGGCGGGGTACCGCAGGCGGTGGCGAGCCCAGCCACCGCCACCGCACCGACAGTGCCTCCGATCAACCGCAAGTAAGCTCGCCTGGTGAACCGCGCGCGTGACATCATCGATCTCCTCTCCTGTGTGCACTCTCTTGAGTTAGGGCCAGGTTGCCCTGGCGCCGGATGGTGGACATCATAGCATGGCTACGCATGCGGCACAAGAGGTGTCTGATCCGGAGGTTGTGTCGGCCCGACTCTGCTGCTACGATAGGGGCCGCGTCTGGTCGAGGACGAAGGAGTCGGCAGCAACCAAGTAGTCGTCAGTAATCAGTTGTCAGTAATCAGTAGCGCCAGGGACGAACGGGAACTGCAGATGAACGCAGATACACGCAGATGAGCAGTAACGATCTGCGATCATCGGCGTGTATCTGCGGTTTCCACTCCGTAACCCCGTGTCCAATGGCTGCCTGGCGCTACTGATGACGGATAACTGATTACTGACGACTACTGTGACGACGTGCAGGAGGTGCGGCGTGCGACTGGCGAACAAGGTGGCGGTCATCACGGGTGGCGCGCGGGGCATCGGCGGCGCGGCGGCGCGCCAGTTTGCGCGGGATGGAGCGTGCGTCGTCATCGGCGACGTGCTCCAGGCCGAGGGGGAGGAGACGGTCGGGATCATCCGGGCCGCGGGTGGCGAGGCGACGTTCGTCCGGGTGGACATCACCCGCGAGGAGGACTGCGCCAGCCTGGTGCGGACGGCGGTCGACCGCTACGGTCGCCTCGACGTCCTGCTGACTGCGGCAGGCATCCTCCGCGGCGCCTACCTCACCGTGGACGAGCTCGATCGCGACGTCTTCGACCAGGTGATCGACATCAACCTCACCGGCACCTTCCTCTGCTGCAAGCACGCGACGAAGCAGATGCGCGCTCAGAGAGGTGGCGTGATCCTGTGCATCGCCTCCGGCGCCGGGGTACGCGGCGGCAGCTCCTCGGTCGCCTACGGCTCGAGCAAGGGCGGTGTCCACGGGCTGACCCTGGTGCTCGCCCCGCAGCTCGAGAAGTTCGGCATCCGCGTGCACGGCATCTGCCCCGGCAGCCTGGCGACGCCGCTCAAGATCGAGAACGTGATCGAAGGGGCCCGGGTGGCCGGTCGCGATCCGGAGCAGGTGCTGGCCACCGCCGACCTGGGCGACCCCGACCTCCTGGCGCCGGTGTTCGCGTTCCTCGCCTCGGACGAGGCCGCCTACATCCGTGGCACCATCTTCACGCGGTAGTGGCCCGTCAGCCAGGTAGCTGTCGGCAATCAGCTCCCGATCCGTCCCGCCAGCCGCCGCTCCTGCGCCTCGAGGAAGATCTGGAGTCGGCGTAGCGGGGGAAGGACCTCGGGTGAAGCCTGGGAGGTCAGCCGATCCAGGTAGCGCTGCATCGCCCGGACCGCGACGAGGGTGCGGACGGCTGGCCGGGGGTTCCCGCGCGCGTCTGCCTCCAGCGCCAGGTCGACGATCCGGTCGGTCGACCAGGCTACGCGGAGGGCGAGCGTGTCCACCACGCGCCGCGGCTTGCCGGCCCGCACCGCGCGCTCCAGCTCGCGACCCCGTTCGCCGATTTGCCTGGCGTGGACGTCGACCCGGGTGTCCCCATCCCGGGCCAGCGCCAGCTCGAGCCACTCGCGGGCCGTCTTCACCTGGTAGAGCGGGCTGTCGGGAAGGCTCTGGTCGGCGGCCTGCACGACACCGACGCCACTGCCGACGAGCACGATCAGGGCGACCAGCATGAGGACCGCGGCTCGCGCGATAGGTGGCGCGATGAAGAAGATCCCGAGACGGCCCCACCGTCCGGCCGGCCTTCCTCGACGCGTTTCGTCCGCCGCTGCCAGCAGGCGCAGCTCGAGCCGGGCCTGGAACGCGGGCGAGGGGTCGTCGCCGAGCCGGCCCAGTCGTTCGGCCACCGCGACCAGGCGGGCGAGCTCCAGCCGGTACTCGGCAGGGTAATCGGTCAGGCAACGCTCGATCGTCTCACCACGCTGCACTCGTCGGCAGCATTCTTCGAGCGCCGCGCTGAAGCGCGCATCCGGCTCCGCGGTCATCACCTGGTCTTCTCCGTCCTGGTGAGCATCCGGTGGAGGCTTGCCAGCGCCCGATGGTGCAACTGATTGACCGCGTTGATGGTCTTTCCCACCAGGCGGGCCGTCCGCTCGTTGTCGAACCCCAACACGTACTTGTATAGCATGACCTCGCGCTGCTCCGGTGTGAGCTGTTCCAGCGCCCGCCGGACCTCGGCTCGCTCTTCGCTGCCCTCGGCCAGCTCGTCGGGCCCTGGCTGCCGCGCCGCCAACTGGTCGTCCTCGTCGAGAGGGACGGCGGGGCGGCGGTACCGCTGGCGCAGGTGGTCGGCCAGCTTGTGCCGGGCGATCTGGAACAGCCAGGCGAGAAAGCTGGCCTCGTCCTCGGCGCGCAGCCCCTGGATGCGGCCGAGCGCCGCCAGAAAGACCTCCTGGGTCAGCTCCTCGGCTTCCTCCGGCGTGTTCAGGCGGGCCGAAAGGTACCGGTAGACCGCCGTGACGGCGAGGCGGTAGAGGTCGGCAAACGCGGCCGGATCACCGGTCCTGGCTCGACGAATCAGCCCGGCGATCTCGCCGACCGCCTCCTGCACGCCCACTCCTTCACGTCACCCGTCACCGCGAAACTCACCAGCATCCTCTTTCACAAGTATAGTCGACGGTCCGCGGGAAAATGTATGGGCCGGGCGCTTCCGACTCCCGATGGCCACGTCTATGCCGGAAAAACATCCGTTCGGACCCGTACATTCCTTGCCCCGCCAGCGACTATCTCTCGGGAAGGGGCCAGCTAGCGGCCCGGTCCAGACGGAAAGGCCGTGCCACACGGCTCCCGGGAGCCTGATCGGCTGGCCAGGCGGCGGCGAGCGCCAATGCCGAATCGGTGTCCTGAATCAGTACGTACGTAAGGAGGATGACTCGACGATGCGACGCACACCTGGAATCCTGATTGCCCTGGGCGCAGTCCTCGCGCTACTCACGGTAGGCACGGCCACCGCCGCGGGAACCCCGCCTCGCAAAGCGGAGGCCGACTCACCGACGACGGTGGCCATCGCCATCGGCCAGCTCGAGGAGCAAGACGGAGACAGCGCGACCCTCGACCTGCGCGCCGCCACCCGCGACGGCAAGACAGGGGGCACCCTGCGCTTCTACAGCCCGACAGAGGGCTACTACAACGGCGGCGTGCGCACCCTCGCCGTCGAGAACGGCGCCATCAAGGCAAGCGGTGGTGGCGGCCTGATCCGGCCGGACGGCACGCGTCTGCTCGTTCGATACACCGCGGAGATCTCGGCCGACGGTCAGCAGGTGAAGATCCTCGTCCGCGGCCGGAAGGGCCTCGAGTACACCCTGGCGGGCCGCCTCGATCCCGGCTTCGTCTGGGCAGGCGCCCCGCCAATCCGGAGCGCTGCGCCGGCTGAGTCGCCCAACTGAGTTGGTCGCGGAAAGTTCAACTGCGTCCCGGCAAGGTCCAGGAAGGGCACCGCCCTTCCTGGCGGGGTTTGGGGTGTCCCCAAAACCATCAAAAACTTCCTGATACCTACTTGGATTTGTGAAATGCGCTCCCGATGTCTACAATAAGTCGGAGGCTCCGCGCATGCATCCGGTGGTCCGCCGTCTGTTCAACCTTTCCATTTTCTACAAGGTGCTGGTTGCCAACTCGGCGATCGTGCTGTTCGGCGCGGTCGTCGGAACCTGGTGGACCGCCGATCGCCTCCGCTCCTCCCCCAGTGTCTCGTATGAGTCGCTCCTGCTGGTATTCGTCGGTGGCGGGCTGATGCTGAGCATCGCGGTGAACTACCTGGCGCTGAAGGTCGCGCTATCCCCTCTCTCGGCGCTCGAGCGAACCGTGGTGGCGGTTCGCAACGGGGACTTCAACGCACGCGCGATCCCCGTGCTGCTCGGCGATCCGCAGGTTGAGCAGTTGCGCGACGCGTTGAATAGCGTACTCGACGCGGTACAGCGATATCGACACGAGGTGCAGTTGCTGTCATCCCAGGCGATCAACGCGCAGGAGGAGGAGCGCAAGCGCGTCGCCCGTGAGCTGCACGACCAGACGGCTCAGGCGCTGACATCGTTGCTGGTTCGGTTGCGGGTGCTGGAACGGGCGCCAACGCTGGACGCGGTGCGGGCACAGCTTGGCGAGTTTCGGGCCGTCATCACCCAGACCCTCGACGATGTGCGCAACCTGGCGCTCGAGCTCCGCCCCAGCGCGCTCGATGACCTTGGCCTCTCCGCGGCGCTCGATTGGTACGTGCGGGAGTGGTCGGCACGCTTTCAGGTCCCCGCCGAGTTTGAGTTCTCGGAGAGCAACGCTCGTTTCCCCGGCGATGTCGAGGTGGTGCTCTACCGGGTCGTCCAGGAGGCGCTGACCAACGTGGCCAAGCACGCCGGTGCCCGGCAGGTGCGCGTTTCGCTCGAGGTCGGCAGTGGCCAGGTCGTCGCCGAGGTGGTCGACGATGGGCGGGGCTTCGACGTCGACGAGGTCATGCGGACGCGCGAGCGCGGCCTGGGGCTCTTCGGCATGCAGGAGCGACTGGCGCTCGTCGGCGGAGCGCTCGCCATTCAGAGTCCGATTCAGAGTGCGCCAGGAAGGGGTACGCGCCTCGCCGCCACCGTGCCCGTGGATGGGAAACGGTTGGCGACGTCGCCGCTCGTGGCCGGAGTGCCAACGTGAGCAAGATTCGGGTGCTGCTGGCCGACGACCACGCCGTGCTGCGCGCGGGGCTCAAGGCCCTGTTGAACGCCGAGTCGGACCTGGAGGTCGTCGGCGAGGCCGGCGACGGCGTCGAAGCGGTGGAGCGAACCGCCGCGCTCCGACCGGACGTGGTCGTCATGGACATCGGGATGCCGCGGCTAAACGGCCTGGAAGCGACGCGGCAGATCCACGCCCTGGGGCTTCCCACGCGGGTGCTCGTGTTGACGATGCACGCGGAAGAGCAGTACCTCCTGCCCGTCCTGCGCGCGGGGGCCGCCGGCTACGTGTTGAAGCGCTCGGCGGATACCGAGCTCCTCGAGGCGATTCGGTCGGTGCACCGCGGCGACGCCTTCCTCGACCCGACCGCCGCCCGGATGCTGGTGCAGGCATATCAAGGGGGGGCCGAGGAGGGTGAGCCAGCGGCCGAGCTGACGCAGCGGGAGCGGGAGGTCCTGAAGCTGACAGCCGCCGGCTACACCAACCAGGAGATCGCCGAGCAGCTCGTCATCAGCTCGAAGACCGTGGACACCTACCGCGCGCGGGTGATGGAGAAGCTGAAGCTGCGGCATCGGTCGGAGCTGGTGCGCTACGCGCTGAAGCACGGCCTGCTGGAGCCGAAGTAGCGTGGACGATCAGACCACCCGGAGCACCGGGCGGTCACTCTGCTTCGCCGCATACTCGAGCGCCGCCGTGATGTCGCCTGGTTCCAGGTACGGGTAGTCCGCCAGGATCTCCTCGCGGTTCGCCCCCGAGGCGAGCAGATCCAGGATGTCCTTTACCCGCACGCGAAGCCCGCGGATGCACCGGCGTCCGGCGCACTGCTCAGGCCTGACGGTGATGCGCTGCAACTCACTCGTGATCTCTTTCAAACTTCGTTCAGGCGATTGGCGTGCTTGCCCCCGCCGCGACGCGGACCGGATCGCCAGGTCGGACCTCGCCGGTCGCCACGACGACTGCGACGACGCCCCGGCGGCCGACGAACGGCCGGACGATGTCCGGGTGGTGGACGTTGAGCGTCACGCACGGTTTGTTCTGCCCGGTCACCTCGAGCACGACGTCGGCGCCCAGGTGGATCCGGTCGTCCTCCCGGAGCGATGCCAGGTCTCCCAGCCCCTCGACCAGCACGTTCTCGGCCAGATCGCCCGGCTTCAACGAGATGCCCAGTTCCTCGCCCACGGCACGCATCACCTCCCAGGCGACGATGCTCACCTGGCGGCGGTTGGGCTCCGGCGGGCCCGACTTCTTGTGCTGGTTGATCGGCCCGCTGTGAAAGTCGCCCTCGACGCCCAGCG
>JACPQP010000153.1 GCA_016190465.1 Chloroflexota bacterium | reverse complement strand
TCCGCTGATTGGCCTCGTAGGCGCGCATCACCGCCGTCATCTCGATCAGCGTGTCGTTCGGGTTGACGTTGGACATCTCCACATGCTCTTGCACCACGGTGGCCCGCTCGGCCGGCTCGACCGCGACTCCCTCGAGGGCCGCGAACGCGTTCTCGCCGAGCTTGCGCACCACCGCCTCCCCGACGAGATCGACGATCGCCAACCGGCCGACCTCCTGGCCATTGACGACGACCCCCCCCGTGGGGGTGAAGGCGACCGTCGCGGCCGGATCCGTGCCAACCTGAATCGGCTGACCGTCTTCGCCATTCACGCTGCCGACGACGAGCTGGCCACGCGCGGTCACCAGGCGCCCTTCGGCATCGTGCGAGAAGTTGCCGGCCCGAGTGTAGAGCGCTTCCCCCGCGGCGTTGCGAATGACGAAGAACCCTGGGCCCGAGAGCGCAAGGTCGAATGGGCGACCGGTCTGGCGCAGCTCGCCCTGCGCAAACTCCGGACGGACCGGGTCGGCCAGCACGCCGGCTCCGACGACGCCCGCTGGCCCGGTCGGGACGCCGGCGTCGACCGGGATGAACCCGGCGACAAGCCGCTCGAACTCGCGCGGCACTACATGCTCGGTCCCCTGGCGCGTGAGGAAGACGTCGCGCTTGAAGCCAATGGTATTCACGTTGGCGATGTTGGCGGCAATTGTCTGCTGCCGGATGGTCTGAACGACCATGCCCGCGATCGCCGTATACAGCCCCCGAATCATCCTCGCCTCCTCACCGCCGTTCCTGAGCCAGGCCGCCGTTCCTGTAGGGGCGGGCCCCTGTGGTCGCCCGTGACCTCGTCCCACGTCCCACAGGGACTTCCTTTGGTCGCTGCGGGAGAGGGGGAAAGCGCGTCATCGCTGCTTCCTCCCCAACCACCGGATCACCCGACACCACATGGACCGCCTGACCTCGATTGCCGGCCCGCCGCCGGTCCGGGGCAGGCGCACCGGACGCAGGGGGAGCGCCGTCGGCGTTGGGCCGGGCGTCCCGGTCGTCTCGGCCTCGGGTGTGGGCGGCGCAACGGCCTCGGGCGTGGGCGTGACCGGCTGCGCGCCGGGGAAAAAGCCGGCGATGCTCAGCCGCGCGTCCGGATTCGGGCTGGGGTCGGGCTCCGGCTCGATGCTGATCACCGCCAGATCGAAGTGCTGGTCGGTCAGGTCGAGCACGCTCTCCAGGTACGCCGATCCATCTTCCCCGGCGTTGAACTTGCCAATGCTGAGACGGTCACCTGACGCGGAGTTGACGAGCCACGCCTGATAGAGCTCGCCATTCAGCTTGGGCAGGCCCCGCAGGTCGACCCGCACGTCGCCTTCGATCAGGACGATCTCGACCACCCCGATGGCGTTCGTCGGACCATAGTTGGAGATCCCGCTCAAGTAGCGGAGATTGATCCGCACGGGAGTGCCGTTGGCCATCGCCCGGCGCGGCCGGATGACGATCAGGGCCAGGCCCAATCCCGCGGCAAGCCACCGCCATCCGCTCATGGGGGTCGTCCCTCCTCCCGAAGCCCGAGCAGGAGCTCGACCTCTTCGCGACCAAGTCGCGTCCGCTTCGCGATCTCGAGACTGTCCAGCCCCTCTTCGGCCAGACGGAGCACAAGCTGGTACTTATTCGCCTCACGCAGATCGACCGGGCGGAAGGCCGTCGCGGTCGTATCGAGGGCAGGCGCCATGCCGTTCTCGGCGATGTCCCTCTCCCGCGCGGCGGGAGAGGGGACCGGGGTGAGGGTTGTCTCGTTCTCCAGCCTCGAACTCGGGCGCGGCTCCTCGCGCCTGGGCGCGGAGACCGGTCGGCTGGCCGTCTCCGCTGGCGACTCGCGGACGGCTCGCGCGGCGGCCGCTTCCGCTGCCGCCAGGGCCTTGAGCTTCTCCTCGATGAGCGCCAGCTTGCGGTCAGCCTCGTCGATCTGCCGCTGAAGCACGGCGCTGCGTCGGGCCAGGTCGCGACCGATCTCGTCGGCGGTCTTCCGCAGCTCGGTGACCATCTCGTTCAACGCCGGCCCCAGCGTCGTCGTGGGGTTGGCCGTCGACGCCGCCACCGCCTGCCGCGTCTCTCGCAGGTCGCGCTTCAGGGCGACGTAGAGCAAGAGCAGGAGATAGGCCAGCAGCCCAAAGAGCACCACGGGGAAGGAGAGGAGCACGTACGGCAGCAATCCTGATCCCATCATCCCCTCACCTGCTCACGGTGCGCTCACTCAGGTAGCCACGAAGTCGCAAGATCGCCTGCCCGTGCAACTGACAGACGCGTGACTCGGAGATCTCCATCACCCGGCTGATCTCTTTCATCGTCAACTCTTCATGGTAGTAGAGCGCCAGCACAAGCCTCTCCCGCTCCGGCAGCCGCTGGACTGCCGCCATCAGGCGATGGTGGAGCTCGCGGCGCTCAGTATACTCCTCGGGGTCGACGCCCTCCTTGTCCTCCAGCAGATCGCCCCGGGTGAGCGGGGCGGAGTCGTCGTCGATCTGAAGCAAACTGTCGAGCGAGAGGGTATGCATGCTGCTGCGCATGATCACCTGGTGGAACCGCTCCAGGTCCATACCGAGGTGCGCGGCGACCTCGTCGTCGTTGGGCGGGCGGCCGAGCCTGGCCTCCAGCTCGACGAACGCCTGCTCGACGTCCCGGGCTCGCTGACGCGCTGTCCGCGGGATCTGGTCGAGCGAGCGCAGGCCATCGATGATGGCACCGCGAATCCGGGCGATCGCGTAGGTCTCGAACTTGACGCTCCGGGTCGGATCGAACCGTTCGACCGCGTCCATCAGGCCGATGATGCCGTAGCTGATGATGTCTTCGGAGTCGAGGATGGTGGGGAGGTTGATCGCCAGCCGGCCGACGACGTACTTGACCAGCGGCGCGTACTGGAGAATAAGCTTCTCGCGCAACGCCGGGTCGCGGCTGGCGACGTACTGATTCCAGAGATCGTCGACTCCGACTGCTTGTGGGTCCATCCCTTTACCTGCTTGCATCCTGCACGCACACCACGCCCACCCCTATCCTACACCAGATGCCGCAGCCGAGAGTACCGGCAGGTTGCGAAACTCTTACCATTTGTTAACGGGATGGTTACCTAGAGCACGCCCTTCTGCCGCAGCTCGCGCTCGCGCTGAAACACGAACTTGATCACGCGGTCACGATCTTTGTCGGGGACGTCCCGGAAGCTCACCGAGGTTCGGTAGGTGCGGCCGCCGTCCCCGACGCGCTCCCAGGTACGCAACGTCTCGCCGTTCACCATCATCTGTCCGAAGTTCAGGGGCAAGCTGAACTTGAGCAGGATATTGGCGTGCTCGGGGATCGACTCCCTGGCCATCAACAAGCAGCCACCCGCCGAGATGTTCAAGAGCATCCCGCGGATCGTCTTCCCGTACTTGCCATCCTCTTCGACCCAGATCTGGACCGGGTCGATCAGCACCTCGACGCGAATGTACTGGCGCTTCGGCACACCGGTGTTGTCGGGAGGGCGCTTGACGACCAGCAGCGGGGTGCTCTCGGCCCGATTTGAGACGACGGTCGTCTCAAAGAAGTAGGGGTTCATCCGGCGCATGACGCTGAGCAGGATCTTCTGACCCTGCTCGAGCCGGATCACATCCCCACCCCGCATGGGCGCCGCCAGCACCAGCGTATCGTCGACAACATCCTCGATTCGGCTCGAGTAAGGCTCCTGCTGCCCCTCGAGTTCAATCGTAGCGCGGGCCCCGGGCTCAAAGAACAACGACCGTGTCATCATCATCAACCTCCCTCACCGGTACTGGGAGTATAAGACGTTTCTCATGGTTTTGGTACAGCAAAACCGATCATCCGCTGGAAGAAGCCACTCACGCTGGCGGATTTCGGCTCGGTGCCGCGCCGTGTCAGTGGCCGATCCAGGCGCCGACTCAGATTCACGAGACGCAAGGCGGCCGGCGCGTTCGGATACGCCAGCACGATGGGCACCTGCCGGCGCACCGCCCTCGAGATGGCCGGATCGATCGGCAGGTATCCTTCCGGCCGGACCGTCACCCCCAGAAACTGCTGGGCGACCGCGATGATCTTCCGCGCGACCTCCTCCGCCTCGGACTGGTCACGCACCTGATTGACGATCAATCGAAAGGACGGAAGCCGCTGCGCCGTTTGGGCGGTGACCTTGATCAACGCATACGCGTCGGTGATCGCCGTCGGCTCCGGCGTAGTTACGATGAGCGCATCGTCCGCCGTGGCGACGAACGACAGAACTGCCTCCGAAACGCCGGCGGCGGTATCGATCAACAGGTAATCAGCCGTCCCGTCGAGTCGCTCCAGCGCCGCGATGACCTCCTGCCGGCGCTGCGCGGAGAGATTGGCCAGCTGCAGGACCCCGGACCCACCGGGCACCACGCGGACGTTGGCCGGCCCATCGACGACGATCTCGTCGAGCCGCTTTTCGCCGCTGATCACGTGGCCCAGATGATAGCGTGGCGCAATCCCCATCACGACGTCGACGTTGGCCAGGCCGAGGTCGGCATCAAACAGCAACACCCGGCGCCCGGCCTGACCCAGCGCCACCGCCAGATTCACGACTACGTTGGTCTTGCCGACTCCTCCCTTGCCGCTGCTGACCGCGATCACGCGGGTCTGCCGGGCCCTCACCCCCGGCCCCTCTCCCACGCTGCGGGAGAGGGAGGGCAGCCCGCCAGCCGGTGCTGATGCGCCCCATCTCTCTCCCTCGGCGCGGGAGAGGGGGACGGGGCGGGGCGCCCTGGTCTGGCGCATCACCAGCCGCAGTTGCTCGGCCTGATCGTGCGGAACGCCCGGTGGGTGCTCAATTTCCTGATGGTTACCTCGCGGCATCAGCGGAAGCCTCCGTGAGCATGCAGACCAAGCGCTCGCGCGTCGCCACCTCGATGTCCGTCGGCACATTCTGCCCCGTCGTCAGGTAGGTCAGCGGCTGGCGCGTCTGATTCGCGAGGTTCACCAGCGGACCATACGTCGTCGTCTCGTCGAGCTTGGTAAAGAGCAAACCATCGTACGGGATGATCCCGAACTGCTCGGCCACGTCGAGCATATCACGATACTTCGTCGTCGCGCTGATCGTCAGGTAAACCGTACAACCCGGCACCGCGCCGACGAACTGGCGGAGCGGCTCGATTCGTTCGACGCAGTGTGGACTCCGACCGGGCGAGTCGACGAGGATGAAATCCATTCCCCGCTGCCGGCCAACGATCGCCGCCAGGTCGTCAGGTGTATAAGCCACCTCCACTGGCACGCCGATGATCTCGGCGTAGGTCTCCAACTGCGGAATCGCCGCGATCCGAAACGTATCGGTCGTGACGAGTGTGACTCGATGGCGATCCAGCGCAAGGTTGGCGGCAAGCTTGGCGAGCGTGGTCGTTTTCCCCACGCCGGTGGGCCCGATCAGGAAGAGCACTCGCGGTTGTGTGCCACGCGGCTGGAGCGGACCACTGGTGAGGAGCAGGCGTTGCACGTGCCGGCGAAGACCGTCCTCAACGGCCCGAGGGTCGTTCAAGGCCCGATCGCTGAGCTCTTCCCGGATGGCGACGATGATCTGCTGGGCAAGCGCCGAATCAAGCTCCTGCTCAAGCAGGGCCTGGTATGAGTTTACAAGAGTCGGGGCGAACTTGTAAATACCCATGAGATGGCTCTGCGTCGCCAGACGGAGCACGGCCCCCTTCAGTTCCGTGAGGTCCCGTTGGACGCCATTCAGAGACAGATCGAGCGACGGCGATTCCTCACCCTCTCCCCCTGCCCCCTCTCCCACAAGGGGAGAGGGGGAGACGCGAACCCCTCGATGGGTTGCCGGCGCGGATGCCAATTGCGCCAGCGCCGATCGAGTTGGCTCGGCCGCAACTGGCCGGGCGGGCACAGGGGGCACCGCCGGTTTCGCCGTTGTTGGCTGGAGTGGCTGGGGTGATACCGACCGTGTGCCTATGTCGCGGCCCACGCCCGGCCCACCGCTAGTTCTCGGCGTCGGCTGAGTCGCCGGCGAGGGCGATGGATCCGGCGGGCGAGTCGTCGTCTTCGGCACCATCCGGGAGACCGTCCGCGGCGCCAGGTCCCCGTCCGACGCGGCGATCACCTCGAAGACCGGCCGGCCGAAGATGCCCCAGAGCCCCTTTGGCCGGATCTGCTGGGAGTGAACGATGATCGCGTCGGGGCCGAGGTCCTTCTTGATGATTCTCAGCGCCTCGGGCAACGTCGGCGCCTCGTAGCGTTTCAGCCGCATCTCGTCACCTCAGTTCAGCTCTCATCGATCAGCCCCGACGTCTGGACGTTGACCTGTGACGAGATCTCGCCGAACGAGAGCACCGCGAGCGACGGCAGCGACCGCTCGGTGAGCCGTCGAAGCGGCGCCCGGATGCGCGACGAGCAAAGGACGACCGCCGGGTGTCCGCCCATCGCCAGCCGCTCCATCTCGGTGGAGAGCCGCTGGAGGAGGCGCTGCGCTCGCGCCGGCTCCAGCGCGATGGCCATCCCTTGGTCCGTCTCCTGGAGGAGGCTGGCCAGTTGCTGCTCGAGCTGTGGGCTCAGCATCGCCGCGTGGACGACATTGTGCTCGTCGCGATACTGGCTGCTGATGGTTCGGGCGAGGGCACGCCGAGCATGCTCGGTCAGGAGATCGGAGTCGCGGGTGGCCCGAGCGTGGTCCGCGAGCGCCTCGAGGATCGTGGCGAGGTCACGAATTGAGACATGCTCGCGCAGCAGGTTCTGCAACACCTTCTGCACTTCGCCGACGGTCAACAGGCTGGGCACGAGCTCCTCGATCAGCGCCTGGTGATCGCGCTTGAGGTTGTTGAGCAGCGTCTGAACGTCCTGGCGGCTCAGGATCGACGGGGCATAGACCTTGATGACTTCGGTAAGGTGTGTGGTGAGCACCGAGGCCGGGTCGACGACGGTGTAGCCGAGCATCTCCGCTCGTTCGCGGTCGCCCGCCGGGATCCAGAGCGCCGGCAGTCCGAACGCCGGCTCGGTCGTCTGGATACCTTCGAGCCCCTCTTCGGCCACACCAGGGTTCATCGCCAGGTAATGACTCAGTAGCAGGTCGCCACGCGCGATCTCGACACCGCGCAGCTTGACGACGTAGGTGTTCGGCCGCAGTTGCAGGTTGTCGCGCACGCGGATCGGCGGCAAGACGATACCCAGGTCGAGGGCAAGCTGGCGGCGGATCAGCGTGATTCGGTTCAGCAGATTGCCGCCCTGCTCGGTATCCACCAGCGGGATCAGCCCGTAGCCGATCTCGAGCTCCATCGGATCGACCTGGAGAAGCTCGACCACACTCTCCGGTCCGGACGGCGCCTCGGCCGGTGCCGGTTCAGGCGGGGCCGCGGCCGCGGCCAGCCGCTGGCGATAGAGGTAGTAGCCACCGCCGGCCACCAGGCCGCCGACGAGGAAAAACGGGATCTTCGGCAGCCCGGGCACCAGCCCGAGGATGATCAGGACCGTGCCGGTGATCAGGAGCGCTCGCGGGTTACCGAGCAGGTCGTGGGCGATGTCGGTGCCGAGATTCGCCTCGGAGGTGGACCGGGTCACGATGATGCCGGCGGCGGTCGAGGTAAGCAACGCCGGCAACTGGCTGACGAGCCCCTCGCCGACGGTGAGCAGCGAGTAGCGCTGGAGCGCCTCGCCGAGCCCCAGCCCCTGCTGAAGCGCGCCGACCGCGAACCCGCCGACGATGTTGACGATCACGATGATGATCGCCGCGATCGCGTCGCCACGGACGAACTTGCTGGCGCCGTCCATCGCGCCGTAGAAGTCGGCCTCTCGCTCGATCGCCCGGCGACGGCGGCGCGCCTCCTGCTCGTTGATGATGCCGGCGTTGAGGTCGGCGTCGATCGCCATCTGCTTGCCGGGCATCGCGTCCAGGGTGAACCGGGCGGCGACCTCGGCGACGCGACCGGCCCCGTTGGTGATGACGATGAACTGGATGATGAGCAGGATCATGAAGATGACGATGCCGACGACGAAGTTGCCCCCGATGACGAACGAGCCAAACGACTCGATGATGCTGCCGGCGTCTCCCTGGAGGAGGATGAGCCGGGTCGCCGAGACGTTCAGGCCGAGACGGAACAGCGTCAGCAACAGGAGCAGCGAGGGGAAGACCGAGAACTCGAGTGGCTCCGAGGAGTACATCGCGACGAGCACCACCAGGAGGGCAGTGGCGATGTTCAGCGCCAGGAGGAGGTCGAGCAGCAGCGTCGGCAGCGGGATCACCATCATCCCGATGATCAGGATGACCCCCGCGGCGAGAAAGACGTCGCTGAACTGGCTGAGGCGCCTGACGCCGGTCGGTGAAGCTACTGCCACCGGACACCTCCTTCGCGGAGGGCAAAGATATACGCCATCACCTCGGCGACGGCACGGTACAGATCGCTGGGGATCGCGTCCCCGATCTCTACCGTCCGGTAAAGGGTCTGCGCCAGCGGCCGGTTCTCGACGATGGGCACCTGGCTGCCGATGGCCAGATCCTTGATTCGCTGCGCCACGAGTAACTGCCCCTTCGCCACGACCACTGGCGCGGCCATGGCCGCGGGCTCGTAGCGCAGCGCCACCGCATAGTGCGTGGGGTTGGTGATGACCACCGCCGCCCGGGGCACCTCGGCCATCATGCGCCGCTGGGCGATCGCCCGCTGGAGCTGGCGAACCCGCGCCTTGATCTGGGGGTGCCCCTCCGACTGCTTCAACTCTTCCTTCACTTCGGGGAGAGTCATCCGAATGCTCTGCTCGAACTGGTAGCGCTGGTAGCCATAGTCGACCGCCGCGAGGACGAAGAGCGCGGCGGTCACGTTCAGCGCGAGGTCGGACACGACCGCGGCCAACAGGTTCGCGCCATCTCGCGGGCTCATGTTCGTCGTGAGGAGCAAGTCCGGGAGCCGACTGGCGAGCACACGGTAGAGCACGAATCCCGCGATGGCCAGTTTGAGGAGCGACTTCAGCAGCTCCACCAGCGAGCGTCCGGAGAAGATGCGCTGGAACCCCTGAACGGGGTTCACCCGATTGAAGTCGGGAGCCAGTGGGTGCAGGGTGAACAGGAACCCGACCTGAACCAGATTCGCGCCGACGCCGGCTGCCGCCAGGATGAGCAGCGGCGGCCCAAACGTCGTGACAACCCAGAGCAGCAAGGCCATCTGCGCGTCGGCCAGATTGGCCGGCGTCAGCTCGGGGCCGTTGATCCGCTGGAACGAGCTGCGCATCAGCCAGGCGAACTGCTCGGCCATCGTGGAGCCATTCCCCCGCAGATAGAGCACACCGGCGAGCACGACACAGACCGCCGTCAACTCGGCGCTCCGGGCGACCTGGCCCCGTTGACGGACTTCCTCCCGTCTTCGGGGCGTGGCGGCTTCGGTACGTTCTTCGAGCGGCATCTAGGTCAACCAGGAAGGATCAACGCCAGAATCTGGGCCGGCAGCCGAAGAAGCTGAGACTGGACCAGGTTGAGCATCAGCGGCAGACCGAGCAGCATCGTGAAGAGCCCCAGTCCGAGTTTCAGCGGGAGCCCCACCAGGAAGACGTTCATCTGCGGCAGCATCCGGCCGATAATCATCATACCGACATCGGCGAGGAGCAGCGCCGCGAGCACCGGGAGCGCGATCCGGAGCGCGATCGCGAACATCTCGGCGGTCAGGGCGAGGAGCCGGGCTTCAAGCGCCTCGTTGAAGACGAAGGTGTTGAGCGGCAGCACCTCAAAGCTCCGGCTGAGGGCCAGGATGAGACCGTGATGGCCATCGATGGCCAGAAACACCAGCGCCGTCAGGATCGCGTAGAATTGGTCGATGTAGGAGATCTGCTGCTCGGCGGAGATCGGGTCGATGGCCGTCGCGATGTTGAGGCCGACCTGAATGCCGATCAGTTGCCCACCCATCTGGATCGCCGCGAAGAGGACCTGCACGGAGTACCCGATCACCGCCCCGACCAGAAACTCCTGGGCGAGCAGCAAGGCAAACGAGAGGGATGTCGCGGGTGTCGCCGCGCCCCCGGACGAGTGAATCGGCGCGTGGATCGGCAGAAGGATGAAGGTCGTGACCGCGGCGAACGCGATCTTCGCCAGCCTTGGGGTCGAACGATTGCCAAGCACCGGCGCGAGGAAGTATGCCGTCGCGATGCGGACGAACATCAGCAGGAACGTCTCAAAATACAGGGGGGGCAACCCGGCGACGCTCATGTGAACCCCTGGGCCAGAATCTCTCCTGCACCCAGTGTAAGCGTTGTTCACCCGTCACCACATCGGGACATCCCCTACATTTCGGGGCGGAACCCCTAAATGGGGGGAGGAATGCAGTATCACGGGCCGGTGATCGCGGGCGCGGCTCTGGCGATACTGTTCATCGTCGCTCTCAACGCGACGATGGGCGCGCCACCGCCTTCTCCGGTCCCTGACCGAGCGCCAATCGTCGTTGCCTGGCCGGCGACGACACCGGTGACCACGGCGGTGCAGCGCCCCCCTCCCCTGTCCCCTCCCCCACAAGGGGGGAGGGGGACGATGTCGCCCTGGAGCCGCAACCGGGAAACGTCGCCGGCGCGGCCCACACCTCGCTCCGGCGCGGCGCCCGCCGGCAACGTCGCGATGCCCGGAGCCAGTAGCGGGATAGCGCCGCGGCCCTTACCGTCGAGTACGCCATCTCCGGCGCGCTCGGCCACCACTCCGGGAGGGCAGCCACCGGCCTCGGTTGGCCCGCCGGCCAGACCGCTCGCGACTGGCGTGGCCACTCCGACGACCAGCGCCCCATCGCCCTCGACCGGAGCGTCGAGCACTGTGCAACCACGGCCGGTGTCGCCATCGCCGACGATACCGCCGTCGCCCACGGCGCTGCCATCGCCGACGATGCTCCCCTCGCCGACGACACCTCCATCGCCCACGATGCCCCTCTCGCCGACGACGCCGCCGACCGACACGCCGATACCGCCGACGATGACCCCGGTTC